>JBKJOH010000035.1:0-9701 GCA_046593295.1 Polaromonas sp.
CTTTGCGGTTGACGAGAAAAATGCGTAGCAGCTCAGGTAAATGCGGCGTGGTCCAGTCGCCTGCAATAAAGCTTTCAGCGAAGCCGATGTCGCCGGACTTGAGCGCGGCGCCGCAAACATTCCAGTTCAGCAAATGCAGGCTGGCCATGGGTGCCTGACCATTGCCGAAGCGCTGCACAGAGCCGTCGGGCAGCTTGACGGTGAGCGTGCCGTGCTTGAGCCGCAGCAGCAACTTGAGCGTTGTGCGCGCCGCTGTTGGCGCATTGCCGGGCATTGAAAAGACCGAGGTGTTGGATGTAGAGGTGCTCATGGGTTTTACAAAGGTTTGGCGGAATGGTTTGGTGCCGAAGCTCAGCGCGTCACAAATATTTCAGGGGCTTGTGGTTTTTTGATAAATGGCACGTGCTTCTTCCACAGCTTGAAGGCTTGCCAGTGAATCCGGGCTATCACGCCAAAGGTCATGGCCGGATAGCCCCAGAGTGCCTTGCGCAGGCTGCTACGGGTAACTGGTTCCAGCGTACCGCTGACGCTGGTTTCCAGCAGCGGGCCGGTGTTGTCGTCGTAGTCCACGCGGGCGACTGTTTTTTCAAGGCTGCCGTCAACACCGTTTTTTATGCTGCGCATAAAGCGAAAGCGGTAGCCACCTTCAAGCGTGCAAAACGGCGACACATGAAAAACCTTGTTGGCCTTGAGCTCGTGGCCATAAGTAGGCTCATCAAGCAGGTAGCAGTGGCGCTCGCCAAAGGTGTTGTTGACCTCGACAACGATGGCACGCAGGCTGCCGTCAGAGCGGTGGCAATACCAGAAGCTAACGGGCTTGAAGGTGTAGCCCAGCACGCGCGGGTAGGTGTGCAGCCAGACCTCGCCTGCTGCGTCTTCCACACCTTCGCGCTGTAGCAGCTCGTCAATCCAGCTGACGGCGTTTTCACGCCCGTCGCCATGGTCGCGGTCAAAAAAACTCAGCAGGCTGCTGTGGTTATGGGCCAGTGCGCCGCTGCCGTTTTGCTGCATGGCGCGCATCGGCAGCATTAAAAAATAGGTGGGGTACGAAAAAGTATTGCTAACGGGCTTAAGCCGTGCGTGCCTGACCTGGCCAAAACCAAGCTGGGGTATTGCGCTAAAGCCCGATGCGCTCATGCTGCGCGTCCCACCGTTTCAAGCAACATCTGCCGGGCCACCTGAAGACCGGATTTGAGGCCGTCTTCGTGAAACCCGAAGTCCGTCCAGGCACCACAAAAATAGGTGTTCTGCTGACCTTGCAGATGCGTGAGTTCGCCCTGCGCGCGGATGGCGGCAGTGTCAAAAACCGGATGCGCGTAGTCAAATTCACCCATGATGTGATTACGCGCTATCTCCCGCACTGGATTCAGTGACACCACTACCGACTGGGTGAAGGGCAGCGGCTGCAGCATGTTCAAAAGATAGTGCAGGCACACGCTGGTGGATTGCCGGTCTGTTTGCTGCGCCCGCTCGTAGTTCCAGGCGGCCCAGGCGAGCTTTTTTTCGGGCAGCACCGATGCATCGGTGTGCAGTACTGCATGATTGGCCTGATAATGGATGGAGCCGAGCACTGACTGCTCGGCCGTTGACGCATCGCGCAGCATGGCCAGCGACTGGTCTGAATGCGCCGCCAGCACCACCTTGTCAAAACGCTCGGCGCGGCCATCGGTGATGATGCGAACTCCCTCAAGGTCACGTTCGACCAGGCGCACCGGTGTGTTTAAGCGCTTGTCGGGAATGCTGGAGATGATTTTTTCGACGTAGTGCCGCGCACCGCCTTTGACGGTCCACCACTGGGGCCGATTGGCGACCTGGATCAGGCCGTGGTTGTAGCAAAAACGGATCATCGTTGCCACGGGGAATTGCAGCATCTGGTCAGTCGGGCAAGACCAGATGCAACCCATCATGGGCAGAAAATACCAGTCGCGAAATTCTTCTGAAAACCGGTTGGCTTGTAAAAAATCACCGAGCGGCTGCATCATGGCGGCCTCTGCATTTGCGCTGGCCACCGCAGTCGTGATACGGTTGAAACGCATGATGTCTTTCAACATGCGTAAAAATTTCCAGTTCAGTAAATTGCCGCGCTGGGCGAACACGCTGTTCAGGCTGGAGCCGCTCCACTCGATATGTGTGCCGCCGCTTCCCGCACCCGGCACCTTCACCGAAAACGACATGTCCGATTTGGCGGTTTCCACGCCCAGCTCGGCAAACAGGTTAATCAGGTTCGGATAGGTGCGCTCATTGAAGACCAGAAAGCCGGTGTCAACTCCATACGTGACCGCGCCGCTTGATGTGGGTAGCGTAACGTCTACGGTGTGGGTGTGGCCGCCAAAATAATCGCCCGCCTCAAACAGGGTAACTTCTGCGAGGCCTTGCAGCGCGTGCGCGACGGCAAGGCCGGAAATGCCGGAGCCGACGATGGCAACGCGCGGATGCGGTGGGGCAGTGCTGCTCACACCCTAGGCACCGGAAGATAAAAATGCTGCGAAGCGCCCCGGCGCGAACGAGGGAGGGAGGAGGAGGAGGAGCGCCCCGGGATTGCATCCGAACCATAGCCCGGAAGGCTTCGCAGCCATGAAACTGTTTTTTTGCCCAAACCACCTGATGGCACACTGGGCACTCTTATGACTTGTTTCAACGCAGCGTAGTTCCCGTTTTGAGCCAAACCGGTCAGGTAAAGATTTGTGAACTTCTGAGAAGGCATGGGTATGGCAGGTTCGTTGAAAAAAGGGTTTACCTCAAAGCCTGTGCAGCCTCGTCATAAGCGCAGTATTGCTGCTCGGTTAAATAGTGACTGATTGGTAATACCCAAAAAATTGACGCAGTGCTTGAATGTCGAGCGGTACATGGTGGGCTTACTTTCTGAAAGAGGAATACGGGACGGCAGAGCGAGAATAGTAGGGATAGATATTTATACGCCGCTTTTGATGTGGCTGATTCGCGTCGTGTAATCCTCCCTCCAGCACCGGTGTAGGTGAAGCGCCTTTCCGTACTTTCTGGCAATTTTTGGATCCAAAATCATCAGAAATGCTGACAAAGACCTTTTAAGTGATGGTAAGTGATGGCTTGTCACATAAGCAGCCTAAAATTGGAAAGTTACCAGATGCGACTGGGTTGCATCCGGGGTGGTTTTTCTTGCGTACTAAATGGTCACGCTGCAATGTGTACAGATTGCGTCATCAGTACGCTATTGATTGCGAAGGAGATGTTGACATGCTTTATCCAGAACTATTCAAACAGCTTGAGGCTGTCCGCTGGGACATGGACAAGGACATTCCTTGGGCCAGTTTTGACGCTTCCAAATTGACAGACGAGCAGGCTCAGACCATCAAGATGAACGCCATCACGGAGTGGTCAGCGCTGCCTGCTACCGAGATGTTTCTTCGCGACAACAAGGACGACAGTGACTTTTCAGCTTTCATGTCGATCTGGTTTTTTGAAGAGCAGAAACACTCGCTGGTGCTGATGGAATACTTGAGGCGTTTTCGCCCTGACATGGCCCCGACCGAAAAAGAGCTGCATGAAGTGCGCTTTGAGTTTGAGCCCGCGCCAGCGCTTGAAACCCTGATGCTGCATTTTTGCGGTGAAATCCGCCTCAACCACTGGTACCGGCGCGCCAGCGAATGGCATAGCGAGCCGGTCATCAAACAGATTTACACGCAACTCAGCCAGGACGAAGGGCGCCACGTTGGTGCCTACCTGCGCTACATGAAGCGCGCCATCAACAATTTTGGCAACGACGCACGCGCCGCTTTCACCAAGGTCGGCGTGCTGATGGCCAGCGCCCGCCGTACCGCGCAGGCGCTGCACCCGACCAATCTGCATGTGAACAAAACCCTGTTCCCGCGCGACACCATCCAGTCGCGCCTGCCGAATCCGGACTGGCTGGAGCACTGGCTGGACACCCAGATCAAGTTCGATGCGGTATGGGAGGGCAAGGTGGTCGAGCGCATCCTGCACAACCTGAGTTTGCTGATGAACCGCAGCTTCAAAACTGTGCAGGAATTGAACCGCTACCGCAAGGAGCTGAGCCGTGAAATCGCCGGCACCATCGCTCCAGTTTTGGCCCCAGGTTTAGCGCCTGATCTCAAGCCCCAAGCCGTGTGAGCGAGCCTGCTTTTCTCCAAAAAATAACGCCGCGCACGGGCGCTGCGAGGCGTATGGCCGGATTGGCCAAACCAGTCGTCTTTACCAACGGCGTTTTTGATGTCTTGCACCGTGGCCATGTGACCTACCTGGCACAGGCGCGTGCGCTGGGCGCAAGCTTGGTGCTGGCGCTCAATACCGATGCCTCGGCCCGCCGCTTGGGCAAGGGGCCAGACCGACCATTGAACAATGAGCATGACCGGGCCGTGATGATGGCAGCGCTGGAGTCTGTCAGCCTGGTCACCTGGTTTGATGAAGACACGCCACTGGACATCATCAGCGAACTAAAGCCTGATGTCCTGGTCAAGGGCGGCGACTACGACATGCGCAAACTGCCTGAGACCCAAGTGGTGGAAAGCTATGGCGGCAAGGCCCTGGCGATACCGTTTGTGGATGGTTACTCAACGACAGCGCTCGTGAAGAAAATTCGGCAACAAAGTTAGCGTCGCGGGCATACCGCGATAATTCAGCGTATGGCTCAAACACCGCTGAATCACACGCCTCTGTTCAATGCACGACTGTTGGACAAGGCGTTATCGAATGATCCAGCCCCCGCCTTGCATCAGCAGTTGTTGGACGACTGGGCCAGTGCGATTCAAAGTGGCGCTATTCGCCAGCGCTCTGAACGGCAAATTCGCGGTAGTTTCATTCAAAAATTCTTTTGCGATTTCTTGGGCTATACGTCTTTTGGCAGCGACGGTGATTTCACGGTCACCGAAGAAGCCAGAACAGGCACGGGCTCTGCTGACGTTGCGCTAGGCCGATTCGGGTTGGCTGGTAATCAAGTAGTGGCTCCGGTGGAGCTCAAAGGCGCAGACACCCCAAACCTCGATCTCAGCATGCCAGGCCGCTACAAGTCGCCGGTTCAGCAGGTGTGGGAATACGCCAGGGACATCAAGGGTGCCCGCTTCATGGTGCTGTCCAATATGCTAGAGATTCGACTTTACGCTGTGGGCCATACTCGCCAGATATACGAGCGCTTTGACTTGCTTGAAGTGGCGGCAAACCCGCGTGAATATCGCAAGTTGCTGTTGCTGCTGAGTTGCGATCAACTACTGAGTGGACGCACCCAGCAATTGCTTGACGAATCGGCCCAGGCAGAGCGAGAAATCACCCGTGCGCTATATGCTGACTACAAGCGTTGGCGCATCCAGTTAATCGTGGCTTTGGCCCATGCAAACGACTTGTTGCCGGGCGCGTTGATTGCACCCGCGCAAAAGCTGCTCGACCGTGTGCTATTTGTAGCGTTTGCCCAGCAGCGCGGTTTGCTGCCTGTCAATACACTCAAAGACGTTCACGCTACGACCAATGCTTGGGTACCCGTACCTAAATATGACAACTACAAAGGTCTGTTCCGCGCCGTAGACAAGGGTCTGCCCAGCCGCAACATACCGCCCTACAACGGCGGCTTGTTTGCAATGGACGCTTTGCTCGACCAGCAATTGGCTGTACCCAACAGCGCCTGCGATATTTTTTTGGAATTTGGTAAATACGATTTTGGTGGTGAAGTGTCTGTCAATGTGCTGGGGCATATTTTCGAGCAATCTATCTCTGATATTGAAGAGCTACAGCAACTCGCCGATACCGGAGCGTTCACGCTTGAAGCCGCCGTTGCGCAGGTACAAAGCACTACCAGGTCTGTTAGCGGGGCGCGCAAGCAACTCGGCATTGTTTACACGCCCGAGTTCATAACCAGCTTTATCGTTGAGCAAACTTTGGGTAGAACGCTCGATGAGCGGCGTACCGCCTGCCAAGCCGAGCATCTGCAACGCAAACCCACTGCCGACGAGAAAAAATACGCCAAATCCCTAGCCCAGCCCGAGCGCGTGGTGGAGCTGGCTTTCTGGCGGGCATGGCTGGCAGAGTTTGTCACTATCAAGGTGTGTGACCCAGCCTGCGGTTCGGGCGCATTTTTAGTGGCGGCGTTTGATTCGCTTTTGGCGGAATATACAAACGTGAACGAACAGATTGCCGCTATTTCCGGCAGCATGGAAGTATTCAACGCAGACCGCGAAATTTTGAATAGCAATCTGTTTGGAGTAGACCTTAATGCTGAAAGTATTGAGATCACCAAGCTCAGTCTGTGGTTAAAAACGGCTAAATATGGCAAACCGCTGGAAGGCCTTGAGGCTAACCTGCAGGTGGGCAACAGCATCATCTCCAGTGCAGACGGAGGTCAGGATTTTGATACCAAAGCCTTTGACTGGACACAGGCGTTCCCCGATATTGTTGCCAGAGGCGGTTTCGACGTGGTCATCGGTAACCCGCCCTACGTGCGCATGGAGCGTTTGAAAACCTTTAAGCCCTATCTTGAAAAGCGTTACGCCGTTGCCGCAGAGCGGGCTGATTTGTACTGTTACTTTTTTGAGTTGGGCATTCGCTTGCTGCGTAACGGCCATGTTGGTGGGCGCATCGGGTTTATTTCATCGAGTACGTTTTTCAAGACGGGTTCGGGAGAAAACCTGCGCCGCTACCTGTTGGCCAATGCGCAGATTGAGGCCTTGGTCGATTTCGGTGATGTCCAGATATTTGAAGGCGTGACAACCTACCCAGCCATTGTCGTTGCCAAGCGCAGTGGTGCGCCGCGCGGCGGTGCGTTTGTGCGCTTTTTCAATGTTGGCAGCGAAGTGCCCGAAGATCTGCGTAAAACCTTCAAAGAGCATGCGCAAACTACGCCGCAAAGTAATTTGACGGCGGCGAATTGGCAGTTTGAGTCGGACGCTCACGTACTAATGCACAAAAAGCTTACTGAGGGCTATCGCACATTGAAAGAGGTCTACGGTGCGCCCCTGTATGGCATTAAGACAGGCTTGAACGAGGCGTTTGTAATTAACCGTGCCCAGCGCGATGCCTTGATAAAAGCCGACTACCGCAGCGCGGAATTGCTCAAGCCGTTTTTGGAGGGTAAAGACCTGAAAACGTGGCGCGTGGAGCCACAAGATCACTGGCTTATTTACATCCCCAAAAGCCGCATTGCTATTGACCATTACCCTGCCATCAAAGCGTATTTGCTGCCCTTCAAGCAGCAGTTAGAGCAAAGAGCTACCAAACAGGCTTGGTTTGAGTTGCAGCAGGCGCAGGAAGCGTATGCCCCGCACATGACAACGCCTAAGGTGGTCTACGGACACTTTAGTCCGCGCCCGCTTTTTTCGTTCGACAGTCAGGGCTATTTTTCAAACGACAAGTCCTACATCATCCCAACTTCTGACAGGCATTTGACTGCGCTACTGAACTCAAAGCTGATTTGGTGGAAGTTGTGCCAGCTGAGCCCTGCCGTGCGAGGTGGCTTTCATGAAGTTCGCGTTCAGTACGTTGAGCAACTGCCAGTACCGACGATGAGCACCACGCAACGCGATACGCTCTCAACCCTTGCTGTCACTGCCCAAACCGCCGCCGAAGCCCGCCACACCGAGATCAAGCGCTTTGCATATCTGGTGCAGAGTGATCTGGTGCCTGGTGGTCAAGGCGGGGGCGCCAAATTGCCGACTGCCTGGCAAACTGAGGTGCCTAGTTTTGATGGCCTGCGTGATGAGCTCAAAAAACGCTTCAAGCGCGAGTTGCCACTGGGCGAGCGCAACGTGTGGGATTGTGCTGTCTCCTGTGCGCGCCAGGAGGTAGCAAGCTACACCCAAACCATTGCCCAGTGCGAGCGCGAAATCAACGCCTTGGTTTATCAGCTGTTTGACTTGAGCGCCGATGAAATTGCATTGATTGAGGCGGTATAAACCAAGATTAAACGCTTTTTGCGATCAGCACTGCGTTGGAACCGCCAAACGCGAAAGAGTTGGACATCACCGCACTCAGGTTTGGCCGTGTACGACTCTCCAGTGGTATGAAGTCCAGATCGCAGTGTGGATCGGCTGTCTTCAAAAACGCTGTGGGCGGCATTTCACCGGATCGGAGCGCCATCACACTGGCAATGAATTCCATCGCTCCTGCGGCACCCATGGCGTGGCCGTGTACGGCTTTGGTCGAGCTGATGGGCAGGTTTGCAGCCGCTCTCCCGTAGCTTAATTTGATAGCGTTGGTCTCCACCACGTCACCCACATCGGTAGCTGTGCCATGGGCATTAAGGTAGTCAATATCGTCGGCGTTTAACGCTGCGTCTTGAAGGCAGAGCGTCATGGCCCTGGCCTGGCCATGCGCGTCTGGCTGGGTCAAATGGTGGGCATCGGTGGTGGACGCATAGCCTGCAAGCTCGGCCAGAATGTGGGCACCACGGCGTTTGGCGGCATCCCATTCTTCCAGCATCAGCATGGCTGCACCTTCCGACAGCACCAGGCCGGAGCGGTCTTTTGAGAACGGCCTACAGGATGTTTCTGCACCGTCCGGATGGGGCTTTGCCAGTGTATGCATGGCTTGCCAAGCTTTGATGATGCCGCGGTTGAGCAAGGCCTCGGAGCCGCCCACCAGCATGGCATCGGCATAGCCGTGCCGGATCTGGCGAAACGCATCGCCAATGGCGGTGGCCGACGACGCGCAGGCGTTCGACACGGTACTGCTCGGCCCCTTGAGGCCGAACTCCATAGACAAATGCGCGGCAGTCGCATTGTTCATGGCCAGCACTACGGTCATGGGACGCACGCGGACGACTTTTTGCTCTAACAGTGCGGTGTAGGACGCATCCACCGTGCCGGCACCGCCGCTGCCGGTTCCCACGGACACGCCAAAGCGTTCAGGTGGCAAGCCGCCCCAGCTTGACGTGTCAGCCAGACCTGCTTGGCGCATGGCTTGGCGTGCGGCAACCAGTGCAAACTGGCTGACGCGATCCATGGTCAGCAGCTTGGCCTTGGTGAAATGTTCGTCGGGGTTAAAGTCAATCCAGCCTGCGATTACGCTCTCGGGGCCGGTCGGGAAAGCCACGTCCGCCGCGCGTATGCCGGACTGAGCTGCAAGCAAAGACGCAAAAAAGCGATCGCAGCCTGTGCCGACAGGGGAGACGACACCCAGACCTGTGATGGCAACGCGACGCATGGTAGTCATGTGAAAACCGCCTGCCAACCTCAAGCGGCTGAGGTGCCTGCAGAGCCTGCGGGGTGCTTAGGCATTAATGGCTCAATCATTTGAACCATCTCGTCCAGTGTGCGGGGAGGGTTGGCCTGATCGGGTATCTGGATACCAAACTTGTCTTCAATCTGAAACAAAAACTCAATCACCGCCAGCGAGTCCAGTCCAAGGCTTTCCAGCGTCGCGCTTGGAGACAGTTTTTCTTCGGCTATGCCAAAGGTCTCTGCAAAAAGGTTAATCAAATCAGAATTCATCGCTACAAAACCCAACGGTACTTTAGTGCCAACACACCTCACACGTGTACTACAGATGCCTTTCTCAAGGCGGGCATGTGCATAACAACTTTCTAGCTTAACATTTCTGTACAACCGTACTACGCCATTGGGTGGCGGTAACTACGTAGAGGCGATATCGCGTACTACTGGTTGCGGGTTTCCAAATCCACTCTACATTGTCTTTTCCCCTCTGAAAGCAATGAATTTCAGCCAGAACTGGCGTCAAGACCGAGCTCGCTAAAATTCGATTGCTTTGGTGGTCAAAAATGGCAA
>JBKJOH010000297.1:0-13766 GCA_046593295.1 Polaromonas sp.
GCCGAGTTCCACGTCGAAGGACACGTCGCTGCCCGCGATCTGCAGATTTTTAAGAGCCTTGGTACTGACAAAATCCTTGCCGGTGTTGGGGTCGAGCACGCCTTGCAAGGCATTCAAAATTGCCTGTTGTTCTACAGCCATAGGGGAAAGTCTCCATTTGAATCTGACAGGGCAGGCCGGGTGCTCTTGCTGCAACGGGTCTGCCAGTGGGGTTGCCTTGGAGTCTAACTCCTCAGTGCGAAGCCATGGGGGATTGCACCGCGATAAGACCTCCATGGAAAGCCACCCGAAACCAGACTTTTGATGTCACTCCAGCTTGTTGATAAAGCGATCCAGTGTGGGACGCATGCGCGGAGGTTTAGTTTTTATCACCGTGCCAATGTTTATGAAGCAGACAGGTTCTTCACCGTAACAGAGCGAGAAAAGCACCCGCATTCGCGGTGAATTCATGGCGCGCCCGCTTGTCAAACCAGAGCCAAATCCCATTGACTGTGCCGATAACAAGATATTTTGAATGGCGCAGCCCATCGAGACCATCCGTTCGAGTGGTGGAGTGTTGGGTTCTTCAGTGCCTAACCGTGCAACGGCCAACATCAGCATGGGTGCCCGGTGAGCCTTTGCCCTAGCATTTTCAATCTGCTCAAGGGTCGCTCCCGGGTCCCGGTCAATCAAAGCCAGCGCAAAGACTTCACCGAGCAGATGGCGCTTGTCCACAGGAACTACGATAAACCGCCAGGGCACGAGTAATCCATGATCAGGGGCGGCGGCGGCGGCGAAAAGCATACGCTGGAACTGCTCTTCGGTAGGTCCAGGAGCGAGCAACCGTCTGGGTGAGACTGTCTGGCATCCATGAATAAGCGCGTGAGCCATGTCACAGCTGTCGGCGGTCCAAGGTTGACGCACGGGACTGTCGCACTGGCTCTTTAAGTCGTGCGGTGAGTGTTCGTGCTTTTCCATTGAAACGGTCATTTGTTCTCCTCGAAGCGCGGACTTGAGAGGCTGTGACGCACCCAAGTCCGCGAGAGCTGCTTCAGCCAACGCGGCGCTCTTTGCAGCTGACGCTGGATTTCCACTCGTCAACGCTGCCGATGCGCTTTGATACTGGCCCTGTTCGATGTACACCATAGCAGTAGAATTATGCAGCCTTTTTTTCTGCGCCGAATGCCAACGTTTCTCAAATGATAGCGTTTACTTCCGCTCTGGGCATTGGTGTAAACGTGACCGGATCAACCTAGCTTGGCTTGTATGATGCTAGGTGGCACTCACCGTGGGAGCACGGGAACCGCAGAACCACTATAGCTAGCAGGTTGGTGTGTCAACCGGATAGGCATGGAACGAACCAAGTCTAGGGCATTTTTTCTACTCGACGCGGCGCTGAGCTATTGACAATCATCATTTAATGACATACATCTCCAGCGGGTATCAATGAATAGGCCTATATCTCGTCCCATGGATGGTCTATCGACTGAAGAGGAATTGCTTTTTGGTTTTGTGGATGATCTGCCCTGGCCAGTGATAGTGATCCGCGACGACGGGCAAGTAATACGTGTAACTGGAAAAATCGAAGGCAGAAAAGCCACGTTTGAAATCAAGGAGTACGCGAGTTTTGAGGCGTTATTCCCTGAGTATTTTTCGACACTCCGGGGCAGTGTGTGCTGGCTGGTCCCGCAGGAAGCCGAGTTGACACGGCAGCTTCCTGAGGGCGTTGTTCACGAGCGTATCGTTCTTCGCCGTTTCTCGACCGGGTCGTATTTGATCGTTCTGGATCAAACCAAGTTGCGAACGCTCGAAATCTCGAATGTCCAGACTACGCGTCTCGCAGCGCTTGGATTCATGGTCGCAGGCGTCTGCCACGAAATGAGCAGCCCATTAACTTCCATTCACTCGATGGTTCAAATCCTGAACTCTCACAATGAGATGGAGCCTGATCTGCTGAACAAAGGGCTGACCAATATTGCCGCTGGCGTGAAGCGATTACTCAATATCTCCAGTCGCCTCCTGAACTTCGGCAGAGTGGGAGAAGAACCGCAGTGCGTCTTTCCAGTCGATGCACCAATCGAAGAGGCGTTTTCCATCATAAGGCGTGATCGCCGCGCCGAGTATTTCGATCTAGAGTTCGAGCGGGATCCGGGGGCGGTGATCTTCGGCAGCATCAGCCAAATGCAAGAAGTGTTCATCAATATTTTTGAGAACGCGTTTCAGGCCATGAATGGGGTCGGAAAGCTTCGTGTGAAGACGCAGCGCACGGGTGGGATGCGCATCATCATTACCATTCGCGATACTGGACCGGGGATTCCGAACGAAGCCATGCAACGGCTTTTTGAACCCTTCTTCACTACCAAGCCGGCGGGTCACGGAACCGGCCTGGGATTGGCGATCAGCAGGGAGATCCTGTGCGAACACGATGGTCTGATCGTGGCCGAAAACAATGCTGATGCTGGGGCTTGCTTTTGCATCGAACTGCCGCTGTATAGGGAAAAGTCGTGAAGGCAAACAAACCTGAATCTCGTTATCTGCCCACGCGCATCGAGCGCATCCTAGTGGTCGACGACGATGTCGGAATATGCGAAGCCATGCACTGGATCCTGCAGCAAAAGGGATACGAATGCGTTGTTACCAATACCGGAGCTGCAGGGCTGGAGAAGCTACAAAGTGGCGAATTTGACCTCGTCATCACCGACTTGAAGTTACCCGACATGAGCGGGTTAGATGTCATTGGCTCAATAAAGGCAATGGAACTGGCGGTGCCCATCATCCTCATGACCAGCTTTTCGTCGGTGGAGAGTGCCATCAATGCGTTGCGCAAGGGTGCGATCGATTACATGATCAAACCCTTTCACAATGAGGATTTTGCGTTTGCGGTAGAGCGTGCACTGAACGAGCGCCGCACTCGCCGGGAAAATACGATTTTAAAGCGCAGTTTGCGCAAGACCTTAACCAAGAACACGATCGTTGGTGAAAGCGAAGGAATAAGAAAGATGCTTGCGATGATTCATAGAGTCGCAGCCACTGACGCGAACGTATTAATTCAAGGCGAAAGTGGAACCGGCAAGGAACTGGTGGCGCAGGCCCTCCATTATGGTGGAAGCCGCGCTGAGCGACCATTTGTACCGGTCAATTGTGGCGCGATTCCATCAGAATTAATGGAGTCTGAACTCTTTGGACATACTAAAGGCGCTTTCACCGGCGCCGTGGCAGCAAGCGAGGGTCTAATCAGAGAAGCCAGTGGGGGTACATTGTTTCTCGATGAAATCTCTGAAATGCCCTTGAATATCCAGGTCAAGTTGCTGCGTGTCATTCAAGAGCGGCAGGTCCGACCTTTGGGATCGAGCCATAGCTATGTCACGGACACGCGCTTCGTCGCAGCGAGTAACCGGAATTTGAAGGCCGAGACCGAAAGTGGCACATTCCGTGCAGATTTGTTTTATCGACTTAATGTGATCACGATTCAGGTACCTCCTTTGCGCGAAAGAGGGAAGGACATAGAAATTCTCGCCCAGCATTTTTTGGAATATCACAGCAGAAAGCTGGGCAACCGTATCCGGGGCATGCGCCATGACTTTCTGGACTTTCTCAATAAATATGACTGGCCGGGCAATGTTCGCGAACTCGAAAACCTGATCGAACGGGCAGTGATTCTTGCGGAATCCGACACCCTTACTTGCATTGATCTGGCCGACAAGGTTTTAGTCCCCTCAAGTAACATGCCTGTAGCGGCACAGGAAGGGATGCCTTTGTCGATCGAGGAGTACATCAAGGAATTCATTCTCAGGCATCAAGACAATCGCACCGAAACCGAACTAGCGGCGATGTTGGGCATCGGTCGCAAAGCATTGTGGGCACGCCGCCGCCATTGGGGAATTCATAAAGAAAAAACGACCGCTGACGATTGACTTCCGGAATCGCACACATGCAATCCTAGGAGCCTGGGCGGCAGAAGACGTGCATAGCGAAAAGCGACCCCAGCAAGGATAGTTTTTGACGATTTCGCATCCCAATATCTGGATATTGGGTAAGAAATTGCTGAAAAATAGACCGCTGCGGTCGGTTTGCAGCGCACGTCTCTTCTGCCGCCCATGCTCCTAGCTAATCTGAAACAGCCGGGTCAGAACACCGCTCTTGCTTTCGGCCAACGTTTTCCCCTTTGACACCCGGTGCGGAATTCAAGGTACGAAATTTGCTTGTGCAGCATGCGTAGTAGGGCAAGGCGTGTGATTGCAAATGAGTATTTCGATTCCCCACATCGCGTTATCGCGTCATCAAGCGCCTCTCGCATCTCAGCCGGATCAATAACTATCCATGAAAGATTCAACAATGCCCAATTTTTCTGCCCAGCAGGATGCGCACATCCAGATACTCTCGCAGACGGGGTTCTTTTCAGGCCTATCCAGAGAGCAACTCATGCGCGTGTCATCCGCGAGCCGCATTGAAGAATGTGCGGAAGGCTATCAAATCTATAAGATCGGCGAGACCGCCAAGACGCTCTATGTCCTGATTGATGGCATGGTGAGGTTTTCGATCGGTCATGGTAAACGGGAAGCCTCTGCCGGCGATATTCTGCGCCGTGGACAAGTATTTGGCTGGTCAGCATTGACGCCGACCTCCCGCATCAGGATCGCAACGGCCTCCTGTCTTAGCCCGTGCAGTGTCCTCGCAGTAGATAGCGCCAGTCTTCTATTCCTCATGGAGCAGGACCACACGCTAGGCTACAGATTGACGAGTCAACTCAATATCCTCATCACGGGAACGCTGACGGCGTTCGCAGGGGGCTAAGAATGATCATTGGATTGATGTTGGTCGCGCTTATCGTCGGCCTGCTGATCGGAGCCATTGGCATCGGAGGCATACTGCTTATTCCGGCGGTCAATCTGCTTGCCGGCCTAACGATTCACGCCTCAATGGCGACGGCTCTTTTTACCTTCATATTTACCGGAATTCTTGGCACCTATCTCTTTCATAGACGGGGCAGCATTGACTGGTCGATCACGATTCCGCTTTGTCTGGGTGCGGCAGTGTTCGGATTTTTTGGCGCCTTGGTCAATTCAAGAATGGACGGTCGTGTTCTCACCATCATTTTGTCCGTTCTCATTATTGTCGCGGGCATCAATACCCTATTTAAACGCAGTTCGGAAGGCATGCCTGCATTTCATCAATCTCTAGGCAAGCAACAGATCCTTCTGTTCGTCATCGGCGGAGTTGCCGGTTTTGGTTCCGGGCTGACCGGAGTGGGTGGGCCGGCCCTGTCTGTACCGATCATGCTGTTGTTCGGGTTTAACCCGCTGACAGCGATCGGTGCGAGTCAGGTCATACAGATTTTAGCCGCCGTATCTGGGACGATAGGGAATCTGCAATATGGATCGATCGACTTCCGACTTGCGATCGCTCTGACGGTTTTCGCACTCGTCGGTGTGCAACTTGGCGTGGTGATAGTGCATGCTTTGAACGCCAACTCGCTTCGCGGCACAGTCGGCGTTTTCTGCTTGGTCGTAGGCGCAGGATTGATGCTGCGCGCACTGGGCGTTTTATGAAACCGGCTACCCACTCGATGCCTTTAATCAGGACAGAGTAGCCGCCGCTGAGGTGTCAGGATATCGTCTGGTAGTAGAGATTTTGCGGGTGGTTGGCCTGAGCGAAGAAAAACCAGCGCTCGGCAATCAATCCCGCGTATTGCACGATAAAAACCGCACTGAACAGGCCGACGGAGACTGAGCTAAGACCCAGTGACAGCAACAGCAGTGGGACGGCAAAAGCAAAGGTCAGGAATATCCACTTGATGGAGCGTAAAAAAAGTGTCGTCTGACCATGGAAGAACTCCCGCGTGTTGTATGACCCGCCCATGAAGCCTTGCGATTTTTGCACGATGCGCGGATGGTGTACGCCGATGGCTGTTTGCAAACTTGACTTTGGCTTGATCCTGCTATTGCGCATTAGAGAAGCTACACGCATGACGAACCCCATCGCAGTAAAGACAATTGCAAGCATTGCAAGAGGCTTGATTAAACCAGGTTCAACGAAGGCTGCGAGCGCCGTGGCCAGGGTAAAGCCGGACGCGCTACCCAGCAAAAAATAATTGACCAGTGTCAGCGGGCTTGCCCATTCTTGGAGAAAGCGGATACATGCGTAGATCATCCCTGTGCAAATAAAAAGCGCCAAGCAGAACACGGTCGCAACCGCACCTAGTACCAACGTCGCCCCCCATCCGGCGTAGTGCGCGCAGCCGTAGGCGAAGACCGCCGCCATGAACAACGGCAGGGCGATAACTTCGCGCGATAGCCACGACGTTCGCCACATCGCGGCGGCCCGCCATGCCCGCTCGGGGTGCCCCAAGTGAAAGAACGATGCGATCAAGCCAAGACCGGTTAGCAGGAGGGAAATCAAACTTCCCGAGATAAACAAGGTAGAGGTATTTTCAATGGCGAGCAGATTCAGTTCGGTTGCAATCTCTATACCGTAGAGGGCCAAGAATAAACCTTGGCCGGTGCCAATGAGTGTCGTAAGAAAAATAACGGAGAAGGCGGGGTTCATGAGTTATGTGTTCCTGATTCGAATAGAGAGCAGCGCATTGCATGCGCTTGAACCGATCAAGCCGGTTACAGTGCATCTGCGCGCAAGGATTGTGATGCCTGCGATAAGAAAGCTCACCATGAAACAGCGTCATCCAGTGCGGGGGATTTCATAGCCGGCTTTGGCAGTCTTTCATCCACTTTGATCGGGTTTTCGGCCCGAGTAATCTGATCTTCGCGCAGGGTAAACTCGGTCTTGCGGCGCGGTAAATAATGATTCGCCGGGTTAGTGCCCCATTCGGGCATCAGCTTATAGCCGCCGCGCTCGCGAATGGCGGTCGAGACAACAGAATCTGGATCGTGAATGTCGCCAAACATTCGCGCATTGGTAGGACAGGCCATGACACAAGCCGGTTGGCGATCGGCGAATGGGAGCGCCTCGTTATAGACCCGGTCGGCGCATAGCGTGCATTTCGTCATTTCTTGCCGCTGTTCGTCGAGTTCCCGTACGCCATAGGGGCATGCCCAGGCGCAATAGCCACAACCGATGCACTTGTCGAAATCGACGAGGACGATCCCGTCTTCCTTGCGCTTGTAGCTCGCACCGGTCGGGCAGACCGGCACGCAGGGCGGATCTTCGCAATGCAGGCAGGACTTTGGAAAGTGTACGGTCTGCGTGTTCGGAAACTCTCCGACTTCGAATGTCTGAACGCGATTGAAGAACGTCCCCGTGGGATCCTTATCCTGCGGGCGGATGTCGACCAGGGGGCCCGCGCTACCCGAGGTGTTCCAAGACTTGCAGCTCGTCACGCAGGCCTGGCAGCCAACGCATACGTTCAGGTCGATCACAAGCGCCATTTGTGTCACGGTGTTTCTCCAATTGCAAAGTAGGGCCGGTCCCGCAAGTCATGCGCAGATGCACCTGACTCGCTCCGGTTCTTGTCGATGGTCGATTCCATGGACTATAAATTCAAGGTGGTCGAACGCGCAGACGCAGTGCTGCGGCTACTTCTTTGCCGGATCATTCCCGGCAAAGTAGGCCTGCCACAGGCGCCGTGCTTTCTCCGTCCCGGGTAACTGTTTCATAGACGGGAATTGCGGCCAGGTTTCTTTGGG
Source organism: Polaromonas sp. (assembly GCA_046593295.1). Classification (GTDB taxonomy): domain Bacteria; phylum Pseudomonadota; class Gammaproteobacteria; order Burkholderiales; family Burkholderiaceae_C; genus Polaromonas. The sequence continues at coordinate 7,620 of JBKJOH010000297.1, forward strand.
TTCCTCTGCATCGGCCTTGTAGATACGGACGCGCACGTCGTACCACGCCGCCTGACCGGTCACGGGATCGGAATTTGAAAAAATCTGACCGACGGCATCGGGCGGCAATTCCTCTGAGATCAGATGATTCAGCAAGAACCCCTTTTTAGATTCATTGGCATCCGGACCGAGATTCCAGGCACCCGAAGCCTTGCCGATAGCGTTCCACGTCCATACCGTTCCCGGCTCGACAGCCTCGCTGTAGCGGCACATGCAACGTACCTTCCCCCACATTGACTCGGCCCAAATCCAGTCGCCATCGGCAATGTCGTGCTCGCGCGCCAGCAGAGGATTGACATACAAATAGTTGTGCGTATGGATCTGTCGGAGCCAGGCGTTTTGAGAGTCCCACGAGTGATACATCGCCATCGGACGCTGCGTGACAGCGTTTAGAGGATAGCGTTGGCGATCGCTACTTTGTGCCTCGAGCGGCTGGAAGAAAAAGGGCAGGGGGTCGAAGTGGGTCTCAATTCGATCCCGCAAATGATCGGGCGGCTGTTTTCCGGGGCGTTTGCCTTGCGCTGCAAGTCGGAATTTTTGTAGCACGTCCGAGTAGATGTGAATGAGTATCGGATCTGCGTCGCGCCGTATCCGCACACTCTGCGCCCACTGCATATACCCCTTGTTCCAGTTGCGCATATATTGGTACGATGGCGGCATTTCGTGATGAAAGAAACAGTTGTTCTTTGCATACATCTCCCATTGGCGGGGATTCGGCTCGCCGCAGATCGACTTCTCGCCGTTCTTGCCGCGCCAGCCTGCGAGAAATCCTATCCCTGAGCCCGGCGCGGTTTCATAGTTCACGATGAAATCCTGGTAACCGCTGTATTTGCGCGACTGATCTGGATTGGTGAATGCCGGGAGCTTGAGCCGACTCGCGAGTTCCACGAGCACTTCCTGAAATGGCTTGCACTGACCAAGCGGTGCCACCACCGGTATGCGTACGGCATCCATCGGGCCATCGAATTCTGAAATAGGACGGTCTAGCATCGACATGACGTCATGTCGCTCCAGGTAGGTTGTATCTGGAAGAACCAGATCGGCGAAAGCGCTGGTTTCGGACTGGAAGGCATCGCAGACAACGAGAAAGGGGATCTTGTATTCACCTTGCTCGTCTTTGTCGTTCAGCATGTCGCGCACTGCGCTGGTGTTCATGCTGGAATTCCACGCCATGTTCGCCATGAAGATCAGTAATGTATCGATGCGATAAGGGTCGCCGCGCCATGCGTTGGTAATGACGTTATGCATCAATCCATGAACTGACAGCGGATGTTCCCAGGAGAATGCTTTGTCGATGCGTACGGGCTTGCCGTCGTCGTCAACGCAGAGATCGTTGGGGTCTGCTGGGAATCCTAGAGGCATGCCATCGAGCGGACTATTCGGCTTTATGTTCTGCGGACCGCGCGGTGGCTTCGCAATCGGTGGAATTGCGCGCGGGAATGGTGCTTTGTGTCTGAAGCCACCGGGTCGATCAATGGTTCCAAGCAGGCTCATCAGGATGGAAAGAGAGCGTATCGTCTGAAAACCGTTTGAGTGCGCGGCCAGTCCGCGCATGGCATGGAAGGCGACTGGATTGCCGGTTACCGAGGTATGTTCGGTACCCCAGGAGTCGGTCCACGGAATTGGTAAGTGAATCTTGTGGTCGCGAGCCATGACACCCATCTCATGCGCAAGCTGATAAATGGTGGCGGCGGGGATGCCAGTGATTTCTGCAGCCCACTCTGGCGTGTATTCCTTGACGCGATCAATCAGCAACTGAAATGCCGGCTTGACCGGAGTCCCATCCGCAAGCACGAATTCTCCGCTCAGGCAGGGATCGGCTCCCGGGGTGTGAGTGGGTACCACCTTATCGGTGTGGCGGTCCCACCAATATTTATTATGCGGATAATCGGGGTTGATCTGATCACCGTCAGGATTCATAGCAAACAGCCCGAAATCGGCATCGTCCGCATTTTGGTTCACGAGTTGGCCCGCGTTGCTGTAGCGCGCAATGAATTCCCGGTCATAAAGCCCCTTTTCGATGAGCACATTGATCAGGGCTAGCAAGAGTGCGCCGTCGGTCCCGGGCTTGATCGGAACCCATTCATCTGCGATTGCCGAGTATCCCGTGCGTACGGGATTGATAGAGATGAAGCGTCCGCCGCTGCGTTTGAACTTGGATATCGCAATCTTGAGCGGATTCGAATGGTGATCTTCCGCCGTGCCAATCATGATGAAAAGTTTGGCGCGATCCAGGTCGGGACCACCGAACTCCCAGAAGGAGCCACCGATGGTGTAGATCATGCCCGCCGCCATATTGACTGAGCAGAAGCCACCATGCGCAGCATAGTTGGGCGTACCAAATTGTTTGGCAAACAAGCCGGTTAAGGCCTGCATCTGATCGCGACCGGTGAACAGCGCAAACTTCTTGGGATCGGTTGCACGAATATGCGCGAGTCGCTTCTCTAGAATTGTAAAGGCTTGATCCCAACTGATTTCGTCGAACTCTGCTGTACCCCTATCCGATCCCGGCTTGCGCAGCAGAGGCTGGGTGAGTCTTGCTGCCGATTGCTGCTTCATGATGCCCGAGGCACCCTTGGCACAGATCACCCCTTTGTTGAGCGGGTGCTCGGGGTTTCCATCAATGTAGCGGATCTCTCCGTCACGCAGATGTACGCGGATGCCGCAGCGGCATGCGCACATATAGCAAGTCGTTGTTTTTACCTCGAGAGCCGCTACGTCTTCCGACAGTGGATCCGATATGGGCTGCGAATCTGACATGTATTTCCTAGATAAAATCTATGGGACAAGACACTGAAGTCGTACTTGTTGATCCCGACTTTGCTTTACTGCGGTGGGGAATTTACCCACAGTGATTCAAAACCCCAGGATCCACAGCGTGCCGACTTAAGTTTGCATGTAAAGTCAACTCCGATGCTTTCGCCCACATGTCTGCATAATTTAACGATGCTCATTTTTAAATGGAACACTCGCATGAAGTCACAGGAGAAACATGCAAATTTGATGCCATGCCGCATCGCTCGGTAGGTTACGCGACCAAGAAAGGGGGAGTTGTGTTTGCGTAGGTGGGTCTTCTCTCCGACCAACGCCAAAGTCTACTGGCTGCTTCGGGTCGTGAGTGGGCCGACTATTCGTAGTCTGCGTCCTGAGCAAACAAAGTGATGATGCCGGTCATCGATGGCATGCGCCAAAGTGCTTCAGCCTACGGATTTCTCGGCAGACAGCCTGCGCACAAAGAATAAGGTATCGCGACTGAACCAAGGCGAATGCTTATCTGACGAGTTTATGGCTGCGCTAACGCCAGACGATCACCAGAATGTTTCGAAACGAAACACAATATCGTTTCTTAATGAAACAAGTTCGGCCCGCGGCGCGCAAGGGAAACGCGGATTTAATCGATTTCAAATTATTTCAGGCGTGTGTCGTGCGTTTTTCAAGGTAACCAGCCGCCAGCAAAGCCGGCGGTTTTCAATTTTGTGAGTCGCTCAAAGCGGCTAAACTGGGTCGCTCACGGGCTCACGGGCTCACGGGCTCACGGGCTCACTCGGCCCGACTCTTGGAGTCACCTTGACGGTGGCAACTATCCGGTTCTGCCTTCCGTTTGCTTGGCGGCTCACGACTGGAAGTTTCTGATATCAGTAGTTACCCGCAATCGCCACAAAAAGGCACGAGATGTGCTTATGATCACATTCAATAAAGTTGTCTCAGCAGTGAGATGCTGACCGTTAATTTTTTTATCAATTCAGAAAGGAACTAGCCATGTCGCGAAATTCAGTCGAATGGGAAGAAAAACCCAATTTCCCTACCACACACTACGTAGATACGGGCATCTATACGGACGAGAAGATATTCCGCGAGGAACAGGAAAAGGTCTTCAACAAGGTCTGGATCATCGCTTGCCACGAATCCGAGTTGGTCAACGCCTTTGACTATCGCACCTTCAGCCACCCCGGCGGCGCGCCGCTGATCGTAGTTCGCGGCGAGGACATGAAGGTACGAACTTTCTACAACATCTGTCCGCATCGCGGAAACACGCTGCTCTACGACCCGGTTGGGAACGCGAAGCGCATCACTTGCATCTTTCATGCTTGGTCGTTCAACACGAAGGGCGACTGCCTCGAAATTTCGCGTGAAAAGGCAGGCTATCAAGAACGTTTCAGTTGCGAGAAAGCCGCTCTGCGTGAAGTCAAAACTGAGGTCGGCTATGGCGGCTTCATCTGGGTTAATGTGGACGACGACAGTTGCTCGCTGAGTGAATACGTCGGCGACGCGTTGGGAATGCTGGAAGAAAATCTAAGTGAGCCTATGGAGGTATTTCATTACCACAAGGCGGTGGTTCACACGAACTATAAGCTTTGGCACGACACCAATAGCGAGTTCTACCATGACTACGTACATTACTTCAATCGCATCACCGGGATGATTCAGCCGGGTTACTTTGATCGCAAGTACACCGGCTACCCGAACGGACATGCGTCCGTTGGATCAATGGCCATCAAATATGACGCATACGAAGGTAGCAAAAAGCGTGGAGTCGGCTGGCCCGGCTTAGCGCCAGGCGGCTGGGTGCTAATCGATATGTTCCCTGGCGCGACTTACAACCTTCGCACCTCCGTACTGCGTATGGACACAGCGATCCCACTCGGTCCTAACAAGCTGTTGATCGAGTTTCGCGGGCTTGGGTTGAAGAGCGACACGCCCGAGCAACGTGCGGAACGCGTCCGCGACCACAACCAGATATGGGGACCGTTCGGCCGCAATCTTCACGAGGACCTCTTGGCTGTGCATGGTCAAGGACGGGCCATGCACGAGCGCACCGGTAGTAAATGGGTCATCCATGGACGCGAAGAAAATATGACCATTCACGATGAAGGTGGGATGCGCCATTTCTACGCCGAATGGAGCAAACGCATGGGCCGTATGGCCGATGCACCCTATGCCGATCAAGCTGCGGCGACTGCGTAGTTAGCACAATCCGCACCTTACCTTCACTTTAAAAGAACTACGATGAAATCCAGACAAATTATTGAAGATCTGATTTATAAGTCCTGCCTTGTCATGGACGACAAGGACTTCGGCGGGTATCTAGAGCTGTGCGACCCGGCGTTTCGTTACGCCGTCACCGCCTATAGTCCGGAAATTCGCAAAGAGATGACCTGGCTTGAGCACGATCTAGCGGGCATGAAGAGCCTGTTCGCAACCTTGCCTAAACATAACAGTGACCAATCTCCGCTTAGCCGTCATGCGACGGTCTATCTCGTCGAAGAGCAGGACGAGGGGCGCAAGGCAAAAGTCACTAGCGCGTTGCAAGTGTTCAAAACGTCGCTGGATGGCGGCGCGACCGAACTGTTTGTGGTGGGCAAGATGATAGACGTGGTGCAAATGACTGCGGAAGGTCCAAAGTTGCTCGATCGAAACATCCGGCTCGAGACTCGAATGTTCGGCATTGGCAGCCACATCCCCTTTTGATCATAACGAGTTCGGACACCTCTATGAAAATCCAGGTCAATGCTAGAAATCGAGCGCATTATTTTGATAACGAAGCCGATCAAGCAATTCTTTACGCAGGGCTGAAGCAAGCTGTCGAGCTGCCTTATGAGTGCGGCAGCGGAACATGCGGAACGTGCAAAGCCAGGCTCATCTCCGGGGAAATTGCCGACAGCTGGCCAGAGGCACCGGGACGAAAGTACCTAAAGACACCCGACGAGTTCTTGATGTGCCAATGCATCGCCAAATCGGATGTCGTGATAGAGGTTGCTGCCTTTGTCCACACGATGGAAGCCGGAGCCTGCACACCCGCTTTTCTCGGCGGTCACATAAAGTCGGTCAAGGCATTGACGCATGACATCGCATTCTTGGAAATCGAATTGCGCGAGCCTCTCGAATTCGATGCCGGTCAGTTTGTGCTGATCAAGGTTCCTGGGGTGCCTGGGTTTCGGGGTTGGTCGATGGTGAACTACCAGCGTCATTGCAATACGCTGGAATTCGTCGTGAAGAAAAAACCGGGAGGCGGCATTTCCGAATGGCTGTTCAGTGGCGCTCGCGAGGGCACCGAAGTAGAAGTGTTCGGTCCCCTGGGGCGGGCTACGTTCCATCCCGCTGTCGCCA
>JBKJOH010000105.1:0-6447 GCA_046593295.1 Polaromonas sp.
CCCGCTTACCCAGCACATCCACGCAGCCCAGCACATTACCGTTGGTGGTACATACTGTGAACGTGCAGTACACGCCGCCTAAAAGCTCCTGCCACCGGGACCCACCGCCGTTTTTATCTTTGTCTGTCGGAATCGTGAACCTAAGCACTGGCAATTTGACCATGACAAGATGCTCGTGAAAGGTGGCCCGCAGCCACGTCAGCACTTCGTGCTCCTGATTGGTCAGCAGCACCCGCGCGGCCAGCGGCCAGTGGTCTGGCAGGCGCAGCGCGGCGTTTGACAGCCGCCGCAACCAGGCGGCGTACAGCACCACGCCCAGCACGGCCCCCGCTACCAGCGCTAGGCCAATCAGTAGAAATGTTGACAAGTTCAAACCTAACTCCAAGGTTGTCCAAGATTGTTCAACACAAATATCAAACATCAAGCGCCACACCTCAAACGGTGTGGCTGACTAACTGGCATGGTAATCGTCTAGGTGCGAACTTCGACATTTGTTACCTGAGGGAAATGGCTTGTTACCCTCAGTTTCATCAATCCGTCGTGTCAATGACACGAAATTCGGACCTACCAGAGGGCAAAACACCGACGCAGAGCAGCGTGCAAACTGCCGTCAACCAGTTATCCTGCCGTTCTTACCGGGGCCACCAAGCAGCAGCGGCACTGGTCTGCATCAGACGGCCCATAAAAGGTGCTTCTATGCTTTGACGCTTTTAAACAGCATAATCCGCTGCCCTCATCAAAAATCGCTATAAAACTGTAAGAGTTACCCAACTCGCCCGACCAACTGACAGCAATAAGGAACGGCGATGACACCTACCAAGATACTCATACACCCTGTATGGCTGCGCATCATGCACTGGCTAAACGCCCTTGCGGTCATTGTGCTCATCATGAGTGGCTGGCAGATTTACAACGCCACGGCCTTTCTTGGTTTTACCATCCCCAAAGACATCACGCTCGGAGGCTGGCTGGGCGGCGTATTGCAGTGGCACTTTGCCGCCATGTGGGTGCTGATTTTCAATGGCCTGCTGTACTTTGGGTTCAATCTCTTTAGCGGTCGCCTTTTGCACAAGTTTTTCCCGCTCTCAATCAAGGGGCTGATAGCCGACATGCTGGCAGCCCTCAAGGGCAAGCTGGCCCATGAGGACCCCCGGCACTACAACATGGTGCAGCGTCTGGCCTATCTGTTTGTGATGGTCGATAGCGTATTGATTGTGCTTTCAGGTCTGGTGCTCTGGAAGTCGGTGCAGTTCCCCATCGTGCGTGAGCTGATGGACGGTTACGAAGGCGCGCGACTGGTTCACTTTTTTGCCATGGCCGCGCTGGCCGCTTTTATTGTGCTGCATGTGGTGATGGTGGCGCTGGTGCCCCGCACACTGGTGTACATGGTTCGTGGTCGTTAAGGAGAATTGAACATGTTGATCCAAAAACCCCGGCGCGCCAATCCAGACCTCACGCTTGGCAGCGATGCCATCCTGAGGGAGGCCGTTGAGCGCATTGCCCACGCCAACAAGCTCACCTCGCAACGCCGTAATTTTTTGCGCTCCACCCTCACGCTGGGCGGCCTGTCGATGCTGACAGGCTGCATGCTGGACAACAGCGCCAGCATTACCAGTGCCCTCACCAAAATCTCGCGCATCAATGACGACGTGCAGGCTTATCTGTTTGACCCCACACGCCTGGCACCCACCTACCCTGACTCTATGATTACCCGGCCCTTCCCGTTCAACGCCTACTACGGTGAAAACGAGGTGCGCGTGGTCAAGGAAGACGGCTACCAGCTCGAAGTCGCCGGCATGGTGACCGACAAGCGCAAATGGACACTGTCCGAGCTGCGCGCCATGCCGCAGGCCGACCAGATTACGCGCCACATCTGCGTTGAAGGCTGGAGCGCCATCGGCAAATGGGGCGGCGTGCCGTTTGCAAGTTTCCTCAAGCTGGTGGGTGCAGACACCACCGCCAAATACGTCGGCTTCAAGTGCGCAGACGACTACTTCACCAGCATCGATATGCCAACCGCTCTGCACCCGCAAACCCTGCTGGCACTGACGTATGACGGCCAGGTGCTGCCGCCTAAATACGGCTTTCCGATGAAGCTGCGTATGCCCACCAAGCTGGGCTACAAAAACCCAAAACACATCCAGGCGATTTTTGTGACCAACACCTACCCTGGCGGCTACTGGGAAGACCAGGGCTACAACTGGTTCGGAGGGAGCTGAGTTTTGAAGGCGCGCTAACCGCCTGCACGCTTGACCTTATGCCCAAGCTTGGTCAAGGCAGCAATGACCAGGTCGCAATGGTCACCCTGGATTTCAATCACGCCGTCTTTCACCGTGCCACCCGAGCCACACGCCGTGCGCAACTGTTTACCGACTGTTGCCAGCGACAGTGCATCCAGCGCCAGCCCCTTGACGAGAGTAACGCTCTTGCCACCACGGCCCTTGGTCTCGCGACTAATCCGCACCACACCATCGCCTTTAGGCGCGATTGATTGCTTGCAAATGCAGCTTGATACCGGCTGGCGGCAATGGGGGCACATCCGGCCTGCATCGGTTGAATAAACCAGCCCGCCCGTCTGGCTGTAGTTTTTCGTCATTTTGAAACTTAATCCGGTACGAACAATTTATTGAACTTTGATTCATCATCCGGCAACTCCATCGTCACCAATTGCCCCATCTTGTTGTCACTCAGGCGGCAAGCTGCAAACAAGCTGAACTTGCCGCCTAAGCGATAGCTGTCCATGTCAATCAGCATGTAGGGGTGTGGCACAAAAACGCGGTGCAGAAAAATCGTCCGATGCCGATTGCGCGGCGACGGGAATAACTTGTATTCGCTGTTGGTGATTGCTTGTGCGGTAGCCATGTGGTCGGGTTTTGAATTGCAATAAATGCTCGGAAATGCTCGGCTGATGCGAGCCCTGTAAGCTCAAGCATCTGCCTGCCCCTATTGCCCTATTGTCCAGTACATCCACCACTCAATGTCAGAACTACACCGCACGCCCGACAAGGAAGAAATCGCCCTGCTCCAGCCCTTTGAGCGCCTTGAACTCAGCCAGATACAGGTCGTGTCAACTGCCGATCAGGCCGCGCAGGCCATGAAAGAGCTTTCAGGGCGTGGTTCAAAAAGTAACGTTTTTGGGTAACACGGACAATGTGAATTTTGGATGGTTTGCCTAGAGTTATTGGGCTCTGACCCCAATAACTCTTCGAAAAAGCGTTACCCGTTGATTCTGAACCACGCCTGATACTTGGGCTCATGCGGTTGAATTTCCTATCCTCGCTCCAGCATTCTCATTACATTTCAAGAAATGGGTTCACTATGTCGGCATTAAATCAAGAGCAAATCGCTCAAAGACTAGAGCAGCTCACCGAACTCAGCGTTGCACTGAGTGCCACGCATGACGTGCCTTTGCTGCTCGAGCAAATTTTGGGCGCAGCAAAAAGCATGACGAATGCGGATGGCGGCACTCTCTACCAGGTCAGCAGCGACCAGCGCAGTCTGGCATTTCACCTTTCTGTGAACGACACTTTGAACATGGTGCAAGGTGGCTTGCACGGCACCCCGATTACCTTGCCCAACATCCCCCTGTATGACCAATATGGGAATAAAAATGTCAATTCAGTGGCGGCGTATGCTGCCAATTTAAGAAACTCGGTCAACATTCAAGATGTGTATCAAACTGAATTGTTCAATTTTTCTGAAATGCGCAAGTTCGACGAGATGCACAACTACCATTGCAAATCACTGATGACGGTGGCGATGCAAGACCATGAAGGCGAGTTGATCGGCGTGCTGCAATTGATTAATGCGCTTGACCCGGAGACGGGCGAGATTTGCGCCTTCAGCGATACCGACCAGCGCTTCATCGAGGCATTGGCATCGCAAGCAGCGATTGCGATTAGCAACCAGCAATTGATTTTCCAGCTGGAGCATTTGTTTGAATCGCTGGTCAACATGATCAACCTCGGGATCGACGAAAAGTCACCGAATACCGGCCGCCATTGCGAACATGTGCCACAACTGACCATGATGCTGGCCGAGGCCATCAGCAGAACCAAAGTTGGTCCCCATGCCGATTTTGAAATGACGGAAAGAGACAAGCGCGAATTGTGGATGGCAGGTCTGTTGCATGATTGCGGGAAAATCACCACGCCGGTTCACGTCATCGAAAAAGCCACCAAACTACAGACCATTACTGACCGCATCCACGCCATCGACACCCGCTTTGAAGTCCTGAAACGCGATGCCGAAATCAGCAGCTTACGTTTGAAAATTACAGCTCAACACAGCCCGCCAGCGTTACAAGAAATCGACAGCCAACTGCGCGCGCAACAGGCTCAACTAGACGACGACCGCGCCTTCCTGCGCAAAACGAATATCGGCACCGAACGGATGAGCGCGGAAGATCAGCAGCGCGTGCTGTCGATCGCCCACTATCGCTGGCATGGCCCGGATGGACAGGCGCGTGACTTGCTGGATCAGGAAGAAGTCGCCAACCTGACTATCCGCGCCGGCACCCTGAACGATGATGAGCGCAAGATCATCAACAACCACATTTCCGTCACCATCCGCATGCTGGAATCGCTGCCCTGGCCTAAGCATCTAAAAAATGTTCCAGAATACGCTGGCGGCCACCACGAGCGCATGGACGGCAAAGGCTACCCCAGAGGCTTGCACGGTCACGAAATGTCGGTACAAGCCCGTTCAATGGCGATTGCGGACATCTTTGAAGCACTCACCGCCAAGGACAGACCCTACAAGGCCGGCAAGACGCTCACCGAGTCGCTGGACATCCTGGGCAAGTTCAGTTTAAACGGGCATATTGACCCCGATTTGTTCGACATTTTCATACGCGAAAAAGTGTATCTGGAATATGCCAAGCGGTATATGGATCCGGCGCAGATTAACAATGTGGATATCAGTTTGATTCCCGGGTATCGGGCTTAGCTTGAATCGCCGATGAAATCCAAGCCACGCTTTCTGCCACTCTTGAGCCTGCTGTTTCTACTCTTGGCGGTCATCGAATTCTCCAGTCTGCACAGCTTGCAGGCTTTGGGAAATCGTCTGTCGGATTTTTTTGTGAAACGCTATGCGGAAGAATTAAAGAATTACGGTCAGACACCAATTAGTCCTCGGGCGGCGGGCTGCCCGGTGCTGCTGGTGAGCTACGGCTACAACCATGGCCAGCCGGTGCGCGAGGTCGATGCCGATGGGTTTATCGACTCTCTGGCCGAACTGCCAGGGCAAACATGACGTTTGAGCTGTAATTCACGGCGCTTTGCCCAGCAAGGCATCCTTGAGTTTCAGGTCGGCCGGTTTGGGGCCGAGCCAAGCGCGGATCAGGGCGTTGAACAAGTCGGCTCCCTTCATGGGCTCTCCTTGCTGAACGCCTTTGATCGAAAGGATGGTGCCGCTGTCGGGAATCCCGTCGATGGTGAAGTTGTCGCCGGCATGCAGCTTTTTCTGCTCGGCAAACGCCTGGCGAATCCTGCTCACTCCAGGCGTGAACCTGGCGATCTCGTCTGGCGGCGTGTTGTTTTCAAAGGCCTCGGTGATGCTTTTATTCAGCGTGTCGGAGTCGATGTCGCGCAGCAGCGTGATGCTCAGGCGTTTCGGTCCCGGCACGGCGTAAGCCTCTTGCGCGGTGGCGGCTTTCCTGCCCAGATACAGGCCGGCCACATAGACCTTAAAAATGACTTTGTAGCGGATGCCGGCGCCGTTCAGCTGAATGGGCGTGCCGCGCAGATCGATGGGATCTTCCAGCCTGACACCGGCAATTTCAGTCGGCGCGGCCAGCACGCTTATGGAGACCAGTAAACCCGCCAACACTGTCGCAACGCCGAGAGATCGTTTGTTAAGAGTCATCGCAGTCCTCCAGAGGTGGTAACGGGCACGAGCGTACTTTTTACACCAGAATTTTGCGACGCTTCCCTTCTCGCGGCAAGTGGCTTGGCTGGTGGTGTAAAAGAATTAAAGAATTAGAAAGAATTAGGGTCAGACTCCAATTAATCACGTTCGCTACAAAGAAAGAATTAGGGTCAGACTCCAATTAGTCACGTTCGCTACAAATAGCATAGCTGCCCGCGCCCGTATTGATTGGGCTACAGCCCGATTTTGTGCTTGAAATTGATGAGAAACGATAAAACCGCGCCCTAAAAATGCTTCAACAGCCAAAGAACTGCTTTTAAAGGTCTTTTACTCGCTTTTTCAATGCCAAAAGTAGCCGCAGCCCAATAAAAACGGGCATTACCAGCTACTGATTTAATAGCATTGCAAGTCAATCATTTCAGACAATCGTCAGCTTGGCTACGCTTGGCTACGGATAGCGCCAGCCACTTCACACCGTGCCGCGTGAAGTTGATCTGTGCTCTGGCATCGTCGCCTGCGCCCTCCAGCATCATCACGCGGCCTTCGCCAAACTTGGCGTGGAAAACATTCATGCCGCTT
>JBKJOH010000256.1:0-8997 GCA_046593295.1 Polaromonas sp.
CCTACCAGGCCTTGCGCGGCCAGCTCACGGGTGTTGGCTTTGGCTTTGTTTGAAATGCCTGACGGCATCGGCCCGGCGGGTACAAATACCGTTGGCAAATGACCAAAATGCAGCGCGCCTATTAGCAAGCCGGGCACGATTTTGTCGCACACACCCAGCAGTAGCGCGGCATCAAACATGTCATGCGACAGTGCTACCGCCGTGCCTAGGGCGATCACATCGCGGCTGAACAGGCTGAGTTCCATGCCGCTGGTGCCCTGCGTCACGCCATCGCACATGGCCGGAACACCCCCTGCCACCTGCGCCGTAGCACCGTGTTTGCGGGCTTCATCCTTGATGAGTGCAGGGTAACTGGCCATCGGCGTATGCGCCGACAGCATGTCGTTGTAGGCGGTGACGATGCCAATGTTGGGCGCACGTTCGGTAACGACCTTGAAGCGGTCATCCAGCGGCATACCCGCCACGCCGTGCGCCAGAGTGGAGCAACCCATGCGGTCGACGCTTCGGGTGCGGGTGGCTGCGGCTTGCAGTTGCGCAATGTAGGCACTGCGCTTTGGGCGGCTGCGCTCAATGATGCGCGCGGTGACGCTGGCGACCAGCGGGTGAACAGCTATTGGCGAAGATGCGGCGGAGGCGGTCATGGATAAATCCAAAGTTAAACCCAAGGCTTTACAACTAAATTACTAACTCTTATGGCAGCGGGTTGCCGCGCCCAAAACCGCTCCGCTGTAAACAACAGGTTACCAACAGGTTACCAACAGGTTACCAAACGATGACCAAGCGCCTACCAAATCCGCCCGCCTGAATGCAGCTATTGCAGGCTGACTTCAACCCGCCGTGCTTCGGCATCACTGCCACTTCCAGCCATTTGCTGAGATTTTTTAAGTTCGATCTGCTGCTCGGCTACGCCCGCTGTTTTGAGCGCGTCGCGCACAGCCATGGCGCGCAGTTTGGCAAGCTCAACATTTTTTGTAGCGTCGCCAGTGGTATCGTGAAAGCCTGAGATCACCAGCTTGCGGCCTTCTTTTGCACCGTTGTTTGCACCCTTGATAAGGCCTGCAAGGGCATCGCTTGCGCCCGCAGCCAGCTCGGCCTTGCCGGATGTAAAGTAAAACTTGACGGTGTCGTTTTCAACCTTGACGCTGGTTGCATCCGACGCAGCCTGAGCTGCGCTGGCGGCATCAACTGGAGTCGGTGCAGTGGCAACTGCCTTGGGCTTGGCCGCTGTTGTGGGCATATTGCTTTTGTAAATACCGAGGCCAATGACCAAAGCGAGTACCAGCGCGATCAGGCCAAAAACCACACCCAACCCCAAACCCTGTTGGCCATCAACACCTTGAGAAGACATCGCGTTCCTTAAAAAAACTGCTGCAAAAGTTCAATAAAAACTCCGCCAGATTGTAAAGTGTGGCTGTGGCAATTTCAGCAATCCAATCATCGAGCAACGGGAAGTCAAACGTCCGCAATCCGGCGCACATGCTGGAAGCGGTAAGCCGTGAATGGGGTGGCAAGAAAGACCTTTGGATTTTTGGCTATGCGTCCCTCATCTGGCGGCCGGAGTTCGACTTTGCCGAAGAACGCTGTGCCACCATTTACGGCTATCACCGTGCGTTAAAAATGTGGAGCCGTCTGAACCGTGGCACGCCCGAGCGCCCTGGCCTGGTATTTGGGTTACTGCACGGCGGCAGTTGCAAGGGCGTGGCGTTTCGCATACCACGCGCCCAGGTGATTGCAGCCCTGCCCGGCCTGTGGGAGCGCGGAATGCCCAACGGCGTATATGACCCGAAATGGCTGCTTTGCCACACTGAACAAGGCGAGGTCCGGGCGCTGGCTTTCACGCTCTCAAAACGCAGCCCGAATCACACGGGTGTGCTGAGTGTTGACACCTACCGACAGATTTTTTCTGACTCATGCGGGCGCTACGGCACCACCCGCGAGTACGCACAACTCACTTACGACAAACTACGCACGCTGGGCATTGATGACCACGCACTGGGCAAACTGCTGACGCTGGTGGCGAGTTAGCTTTGCCGTTGCGCCAGACGCAGCAAAGCGTTCGCCACGGCCAGCGGCTAAAACAATCACGACGGGAAGGCTGGGATTAAGCTGCATGGCTACACTTTAGCAATGACGCGAACCACCCATTCCAACCAAGCCATTGCCGACCTGCGTAAAAGCTACGAGCGCGCCGAGCTTAATGAAGACGCATCCCACGCCGACCCTCTCAAACAATTTGAGCAGTGGCTCAACGAAGCGATTGCAGGCGAGGTACCCGATCCCAACGCCATGACGCTGGCCACCGTAGCCAACAACCTGCGCCCCTCAACGCGCGTGGTGCTGGTCAAAGGCTACGACGAACGCGGCATCGACTGGTACACCAATTACGACAGCCGCAAAGGCATAGAGCTGGCGGGCAACCCGTATGCGGCGTTGCAGTTTCACTGGGTTGAACTGGAGCGCACCGTGCGCATCGAGGGCGTGGTTGAGAAAGTCTCCGCTGAAGAAAGCGATGCCTACTTCCACAGCCGCCCCCTCGACTCACGCATAGGCGCATGGGCCAGCCCGCAGAGCGAGGTGATTGCCGGGCGCGGCGTGCTGGTGGCCAATGCCGCCAAATACGGTGCCAAATTTCTGCTGCAACCACCACGCCCACCGAACTGGGGCGGCTATAGGCTCAAACCCGACAGCTGGCAGTTCTGGCAAGGCCGCAGAAGCCGCTTGCATGACCGCTTGCGTTATACGTTGCAGGGTGATGGGGGCTGGCTGCGCGAGCGCTTGGCACCGTGAGTTTGCTTGCGTCGAATATTTTATGCTATTAATTCAATAGCTTGTCACGCCCGTTTTTATTGGGCTTCGGGAACTTCCAGAGGCTGGAAACATAGTTCTTCAGGGGGTCGATTTGTTTTCCATGTCGTAAGTGACGATTTGGATTCCAGCACTGGCGTGGGGGTCAAGACCGAAGCTCGTCTTTCTGCAGATCCGCGCAACAACGCCGCTTTGAACGCTAAATGAACGCTAAATTTCAGCTTTCATTCCTGCTTCATACGGCGTAGACTGAAACCTACCCCGCTGGTTTTCAGGAGAGACGCCGTGAAAGTTGCCCTGCTCGGTGCCGGTCACATAGGCCAGACCATCGCCACGCTGTTGCATGGCAGCGGTGACTATGAGCTCACCGTGCTGGACCGCAGCGCAGCCACCTTGGTCAAGTTGGCCGCTCAGGGCATCAACACCCAGTTGCTGAGCAGTACCGATGAGCCTGACTTGCTGCGCGCCATTCAGGGGGCGGAGGTGGTGGTCAACGCGCTCCCCTTTCACCTGGCGCTGGCGTGCGCGCGGGCCGCACTCAAGGCCGGTTGCCACTACTTTGATCTGACCGAAGACGTGGCCGCCACCAAGCAAATCCAGCGTCTGGCGGACGGCGCAAGCACCGTCTTCATGCCGCAATGCGGGCTGGCGCCGGGCTTTATCGCCATCGTCGCGCACCACCTGACGCTGTCTTTTGAAACACTGTTGGACATCAAGCTGCGGGTCGGCGCGCTGCCGGCCTTCCCGACCAACGCCCTCAAGTACAACCTGACCTGGAGCGTGGACGGACTCATCAACGAATATTGCCGGCCCTGCGAGTGCATCCACGACGGCCAGATGATGGAGGTGCTGGCGCTGGAGGGGCTGGAGCATTTTTCGCTGGACGGCACCGAGTACGAGGCCTTCAACACCTCGGGCGGCTTGGGCACGCTGTGCGCCACCCTGGCCGGGCGCGTGCGCAACCTGGACTACAAAACCGTGCGCTACGTCGGCCATCGCGACCTGATGGCCATGCTGCTGGATGACCTACAGCTCAAGAACGACCCGGAGGCGCTCAAAGCCATGCTGCGTCGCGTCATGCCGGCCACCATGCAAGACCTGGTGCTGGTCTTCGTCACCGTGTCGGGCATGCGCGACGGGCGCTTGATGCAAGAGGTGTTTGCCCGCAAGATTTTTGCCGACCGCAACCCCATCGCGCCGCTGTCGGCGATACAGATCACCACGGCGGGCAGCATCTGCGCGGTGCTGGATTTGTTTCGCACCGGCCACTTGCCGCGCAGCGGCTTCATACGGCAAGAGCAAGTCGAGTTGCCGATTTTCTTGGCCAATCGCTTTGGCATGGCCTACCAGCAGTCGCGCCAGGTGGAGTCCATAGGTTAAAGCGCAGCGAGGTTAGCCCATGAGCACATCAGCACACGACCTATTGCACATGCTGGGCGTCAGCCCGGCGTTCTATCACGGCGGCGATTTGGCGGTGCGCTCGCCCATAGACGGCGCATTGCTGGGCCAGGTTTATTCCGCCGATGCGGCGGCCACCGACGCAGCGCTGGCACGCAGCCAGCAAGCGCAGCTGACCTGGCGGCTAGTGCCGGCGCCGCGGCGCGGCGAACTGCTGCGGCTGCTGGGCGAAGAGCTGCGCGCCCACAAGCCCGAGCTGGCGCACTTGCTGTCGCTGGAGGTCGGCAAGATCCGCAGCGAGGCCCTGGGAGAAGTGCAGGAAATGATAGACATGTGCGACTTCGCGCTGGGCCTGTCGCGCCAGCTCTATGGCCTGACCATCGCCAGCGAACGGCCCGGCCACCGCATGATGGAGCAGTGGCATCCGCTGGGGGTGGTGGCCATCATCAGCGCCTTTAATTTTCCGCTCGCAGTGTGGGCCTGGAACGCGGCATTGGCGCTGGTGTGCGGCAATGCCATTGTGTGGAAACCGTCCGAGAAAGCACCGCTGTGCGCGCTGGCCGCGCAAGCCCTGCTGGCGCGCGCCATGACGCGCTTCGGCGCGGATGCGCCGGCGCATCTGTCGCAAGTGCTGGTGGGTGGCGCAGAAGTCGGCGCGGCGCTGGCGCAGCACCCCGCTGTCGCCCTGCTGTCAGCCACTGGCAGCACCCGCATGGGCCGCGCGGTCGGGCCGCAGGTGGCGGCGCGCTTTGGTCGCAGCCTGCTGGAGCTGGGCGGCAACAACGCCGTCATCGTCGCGCCCTCGGCCGACCTGGCGCTGGCGCTGCGTGCCATCGTTTTTGGTGCCTATGGCACGGCCGGGCAACGCTGCACCAGCACCCGGCGCGTAATCATTCACGCCAGCATTTTTGATGCGCTGCAGGCGCGGCTGGAACAAGCCCGTGCCAGCCTGCGCATAGGCAACCCCACGCACAGCGACGTGCTGGTCGGGCCGTTGATAGACCGCGCCGCGTTTGAGCAGATGCAACAGGCCCTGACGCAGGCCAGAGCCGAGGGCGGCGTGGTCAACGGCGGCGAGCGCGTGCTGGCGCAGCAGTACCCGCAGGCCTACTACGTGACACCGGCGCTGGTGACGATGCCGGCGCAAACCGCCGTGGTAAGCCAGGAGACCTTCGCCCCCATCCTCTACGCGCTGCGCTACGACACTTTGGCGCAGGCCCTAGCGCTGCACAACGCCGTGCCGCAAGGCCTGTCCTCGGCCCTCTTCAGCAATGACATGCGCGAGGCGGAACAGTTCATCAGCGTGGCCGGCTCCGACTGCGGCATCGCCAACGTCAACCTAGGCACCTCGGGCGCCGAGATAGGCGGGGCTTTCGGCGGCGAAAAGCACAGTGGCGGCGGCCGCGAAGCCGGCTCCGACGCCTGGCGCAACTACATGCGGCGAGCCACCAATACCGTCAACTATTCAGATGCGCTGCCGCTGGCCCAGGGCGTGAAGTTTGAGCTGTAATTCCATTTTCAGATCGATAGGAGATTAGGCGCGAAGCCGCAGACAGTGCTGTAGCACGACAAGGCGAAGCAACAACATATCGTATTGATCTGGAAATGGAATAACTCGTCATTCCGGTGAACGCCGAAATCCATGGCCGCCGGTAAATAGGCTGAGGCGCGAGTGATCTTGATCAGTGCCCTACAGGATCCGTTAATGGAGATGGTCGCCTGTTAGACTGATGACGATTTGAAACGACTTAGAGACACCATCCTGAGCACCAATGCCATGAACACCGAACCCTGGGTCACTGCCATCGAAGTCGCCCAGCATCTTGGCGTGGTGAAAGACACAGTCTATCGCTGGCGCGAGCGCAAGGGCCTGCCTGCGCACAAAATGGGGCGGCTTTGGAAATTTCAGTTGTCTGAAGTAGATGCGTGGGTGCGTGCAGGCGGTGCCGACGAAGATTCTGACAGCGCGGTCTTAAACACAAAAAGTGAACAGCGAGATCAAGCCTGATGGTTTTCAGCGAAGACTCAAGAGTCAAAATCCCCTGCATCCTGCATCTGGTTCGGCTTGGTTACCGTTACCTATCCCTCAAGAACGCCAAGTGGGATGAAGAAACCAACATCTTTCCCGACCTATTCCGTGCCGCGATTGCGCGGATCAACCCCGGCATGGACGGCGATGACATCAACCGCCTGTTGGCTGACGTCAAACTCCTGATTGGCAACGAAGACCTCGGCAAGGCTTTCTTTGAGCGGCTCACCGAACGCTCGGGCATCCGGCTGATCGACTTTACCGATTTCAGCAATAACAGCTTCCATGTCGTTACCGAGTTGACCTGCAAGAACGGCGACGACGAGTTCCGCCCCGATATCACGCTGCTCATCAACGGCATGCCCCTGGCCTTCATCGAAGTCAAGAAGCCCAACAATCGCGAAGGCGTGCTGGCTGAACGCAACCGTATCATCACGCGCAGCCGGAACCCGCGCTTCCGTCGCTTCATCAACATCACCCAGTTGATGGTCTTCTCTAACAACATGGAGTACGACGACAGTTCGCCGCAGCCTATCGAGGGCGCGTTCTATGCCAGCCCATCGTATGACGCACCCACGTTCAACTATTTCCGCGAAGAAGAAGCGCTGAAGCTGGCCGAATTACTGGCCAACGAGGATGATGCAATCGAAAACGAGGTGCTGCGCGATAACAATCTCAACGTCATCAAGCACAGCCCCGAATTCATCAGCAACAAATCGCCGGACACGCCGACCAACCGGATTTGCACCTCGCTGTTCAGCCGTGAACGCCTGTCGTTCCTGCTGCAATACGCACTGGTCTATGTGAACGAGACCGACGGCCTGCATAAGCACGTCATGCGTTACCCCCAGCTCTTCGCCACCAAGGCGATCGAGCGCAAGCTCGATGCCGGCGTGCGCAAGGGCATCGTCTGGCACACCCAGGGCAGCGGCAAGACCGCGCTGGCCTACTACATCACCCGTTTTCTGACTGACTATTTCCAGCGCCGCGGTGTCATCCCCAAGTTCTACTTCATCGTTGACAGGCTCGACCTGCTCACTCAGGCGCAGCGGGAGTTTTCCGCTCGCGGGCTGACGGTACACACCATTGACTCACGCGAGGCCTTTGCCCGCGACATCAAAACCACACAAGTGCTGCACAACCACAGCGGCAAGCCTGAAATCACCGTGGTCAACATCCAGAAGTTTCAGGATGATCCGGATGTAGTTCGCACCGAGGATTACGACGTCAACATCCAGCGGGTCTATTTCCTCGACGAGGTGCATCGCAGTTACAACCCGCAAGGCAGTTTTCTTGCCAACCTGAGCCAGTCAGACCGCAACGCCATCAAGATCGGCCTCACCGGCACGCCGCTGTTGGGTGATGACTACAACTCCCGCGCCCTGTTCGGCGACTACATCCACAAGTATTACTACAACGCATCGATTGCCGACGGCTATACCCTGCGTCTGATCCGCGAAGAAATCGCCACCAACTACAAACTCTCACTGCAAGAAGCGCTCGCGGCCGTGGAACTTCAGCAGGGCGATATTGACCGCAAGCTCATCTACGCGCACCCGCGCTTTGTCGAGCCGATGCTCGATTACATCGTTCGTGACTTTGAAAAGAGTCGTAGCGCCTTGAACGACGCCACCATTGGCGGCATGGTCATCTGCGACAGCGCCGAGCAGGCCAGGCAGATGTTTGAGGTATTCAATACGGTCTATGCTGATCAAGCTCAGCCGCAATACACATTGAGAGACTCGGCACAAGAGTTAATCGCAGCCCGGCAGCCTGACAGTTACGCCGCCCGAACCCTGCTTGAAAACAGGACGAAAAGCGGTGCCCTAATCTTGCACGATGTGGGCAGCAAGGAAGAGCGTAAGACGTGGGTAGAGGACTTCAAAGCAGGAAAGATCGATCTGCTGTTCGTCTATAACATGCTGCTCACCGGCTTTGATTCCCGGCGGCTGAAAAAGCTCTACCTCGGGCGAGTGATCCGCAAACACAACTTGCTCCAGGCCCTGACCCGCGTCAACCGCCCCTACAAAGATTTCCGCTACGGCTATGTGGTCGATTTCGCCGATATTCGCAAGGAGTTCGATGCCACCAACCGGGCCTATTTCGACGAGCTACAGGCTGAGCTGGGTGACGAACTGGAGCATTACTCCAATCTGTTCAAGTCCACCGAGGAGATCGCGCAGGAAATCGAAGCGATTAAGGAAATCCTGTTCAGCTTCAATATCGAAAACGCCGAGGTCTTCTCACAGCAGATCAGTCAGATTCAAGATCGCGCCACGGTGCTCGCCCTGAAAAAGGCGCTGGCCGATGCACGCAGCCTCTACAACCTCATCCGCCTACAGGGTGAATATGGCTTACTTCAGCAGCTCGACTTCCATAAGCTCAACCAGCTCTACCGCGAAACCAGCAATCACCTCGACCTGCTCAACCTCAAGGAAAGCATTGAATCGAGCAGCGACACCAGCAATCTGCTCAATGTCGCGCTGGAAGACGTACTGTTCATGTTCACAAAGGTTCGGGAAGAAGAGTTGGTGATTGCCGACAAGCTTAAAAACACCCTGCGCCAAACCCGCGAGGCGTTGGCCGACAATTTCGACCAGCAAGACCCGAAATTCATCACCCTCAAGGAAGAGCTCGAACGGCTGTTCAAGAAAAAGAAGTTAAACGAAGTCACTCAAGAGGAGATGACTGCCAACATCGGCGCGCTCAATGCCATCCACGACAAGGTCAAGGAATTGAACCGGCAGAACCACCAGCTCCGCGCC
>JBKJOH010000372.1:0-3317 GCA_046593295.1 Polaromonas sp.
TCGACCACACTTTTGAGTGCGTCCATCAGCGTCTGTTCTGTCACTGCCATTAATTACTCCTGTAATCCTTGAGTCTAGCGAAGAATGTTTAAACCTTGCCGGCGCTGGCAAATCGGGGTTTACCCGTGGAAGCGGACTTGCCCGACCCCGCGCACCGATCTGCGGCTGATAATGATTTCATGCCGAATCATTCACCCACAACGCCTGTGGCCGGGCTTATTCTTGGCGGGGGCGGGGCGCGCGCCGCTTACCAGGTCGGAGTGCTGGAGGCCATTGCCGACATCCGCAAGGCCGTCGGCGCACTGGCGCAGGCCAATCCGTTTCCCATCATTACCGGCACTTCGGCCGGGGCCATCAACGCCTCGGCCCTGGCCTGCGGCGCCGATAATTTCGACAGCACGGTGCGTCGCATCGTCGAGGTCTGGAACCATTTCGAGGTGGGTCAGGTCTACCGGGCCGACTCCTTGAGCATGATGCGTTCGAGCGCCCGCTGGATGAACTTGCTGTCGCTGGGCTGGGTGGTTGCCAGATGGCGGCGCATGAAACCGCGCTCCCTGCTGGACAACTCTCCGCTGCATGAATTACTACCTCGCCTGGTGCCATTGGCGCGCCTGCCCACCTTGGTGCACCAAGGGCATCTGCGGGCGCTGGCGGTCACGGCATCAAGCTACAGTTCGGGTGATCACATTACTTTTTTCGAGGGCGACAACGCGCTGCTGCCCTGGGTGCGCTCGGGGCGCCGCTCAATGCGGCAGCGGATCACCCACGCCCATCTGCTGGCGTCATCGGCAATTCCCTTTGTCTTCCCGGCCGTGCCCCTGCAAATCGAGGGGCAAACCGAGTACTTCGGTGACGGTTCCATGCGCCAGTCGGCACCGGTGGCCGCCGCTATTCATTTGGGCGCCACGCACCTGCTGGTGGTGGGGGCCGGGCGCATGAACGAGCCCAGGAGCGAGGTCTATCTGCACACCACCGGCTCCTACCCCTCGCTGGCACAGATTGCGGGACACGCCCTGTCGAGCATCTTTCTGGACGCACTGGCCGTGGATGTGGAGCGGGTGCGCCGCATCAACCAGACCATGACACTGGTGCCGCCCGAGGCACGCGGAGCCAGCGCCCTGCGCCCGGTAGAACTGCTGGTGATTGCACCCTCCCAACGACTGGACACCATCGCCGCCCGCCATGTGGACGATTTGCCAAGGGCAGTGCGTGCCTTGCTCGGGGGCGTAGGCGTCTCGCCCAGCGCGTCCGACGCCAAAGGCGCTGCGTTGGCGAGCTACCTGCTGTTTGAAGCGGGCTACACCCGTGAACTGATGGCACTGGGCTACGCCGACGCGATGCGACAGCGTGGCGAAATTTGCAAATTCTTTGACTGGACCGATCCCAGCCCGAGCGCACCTGGCACTGAGCCGGCCGCCAAACCCGCGATCGACCGCCGCCTTGATCCGCTGCGCCTGCGCTAGCTCAAGTCTCGGCCCGCGACTTTTCCAAAAGTCCGTGCCGGTGCGCGTACAGGTACAGATCGAGGCGATTGGCCAAGTCTAGCTTGCTGTAAATCGACGTCAAATGGTTGCGCAAGGTGTGCTCGCTGATGTGTAGCCGCTCGGCCATCAGCTTGCCGGGAGTGGAAGCATCACTGGCCATCGCCGCAATGGTTTGGCACTCACGGGGCGTCAGATTCGCGATTTTCTGCCGCTCGGGGTCATGCGTGCTCGCCGCATTCTTGCGCGCCAGCTCCAGAAAGATGCGCCCCGTGGCGTTGCGATCAATCCAGATCTCGCCTTCGTGCACCCGCTCGATGGCTTTGAGCAAGACGGGCGTGGCCTCGCGCTTATTCACCACACCGCGAGCACCGGCCAGGACCGCACTGTCGTGCAGGCTCACGTTGCGCGACCCGGTGATCACCAAAATTTTTGCCTTGGTCTGGCGGTGCAAGTTAGCCAACGACTGGGTGCCGTCCTCACCGTCCAGGTCCAGCACCACCACGTCTGCGGCCTGGTGCGGCGGGGACAGCAGGCACGCCGCTACAGACGCCGCCGAGCCCGCCAGCGACAGCCGCGGCTGAGCGCTTTCCACCAGCCGCTCCAGACCCCAGAGCACGAGCGGCAAGGCCGCCAACTGGACCCGAATAGGGGGAGTTTCTAGGTTGAGCATGGTGCCCTTAGCGAGGTTTGAAGAATGTGTGACCACCGCATGATAGCAACTGTTGCAACTTGTAAGCAACGTCGCCTGTAGGGTTTTGGCTACACCTCCCATGACATTTATCCTAGAGAACTCGTCCGTTCCTGGTAATTAACTCACAGCAAAATAGAGAGCATCCGCCCATGCCAAGAAAGCACCCGTGCTTCACACTTGGCCCATGGAAAAAGAGCACCGCATCGAACCCCGCGTACCGGCCAGCCTGCCAATGCAACTGGACAGCGGAGTAAGCGTCGTCCTGCGCGACATCAGTGCCTCCGGCCTGTTTTTCGAGACCACCAGCGCACAGCGTGTGGGCGATGTGCTCAATATTGAAATCGACCTCGACACCCCCGGCGGCCCCATGAAACTCAAGGCGCAGGGCCAAGTCGTGCGCATCGAGGCCCATGGCGACCGAACCGGCGTGGCCGTGAAACTGTTGACCAGTCGGCTGGAGGCAGTGGATTCGTAATTTTTGTCAGTGATTAGCAGTGAGTGCCGCACGGCGGCGAATTTTAATTTTTTTGGGAAAATGTCATGATTACCATCACAAATGCAGGAATCATCAATTCGTTCGGCAGAACGCCGCAAGCCGGGGATGACTTGTTTACGAGTGCGTTTACAGGACTCACTGAAGATTCGCTCGGCATCAAATATCTGGACGTCATGGCCAACGATGGTGGCGGTGCCGCGAAATGGCTCTGGTCGCTCGACGATGGTGTCAGTGCTGGTGGTATCAGACCTACAGATCTCTTGACGCAAGACGTGGCCAGAACGGAGGCGCTGAGTACAGACAGGAGCGCAAACGGCGCCAAAATCTGGATCACCGCCGACGGAAAAGTCGGCTACGACGCAAACACCCTGACTGATGCCTTCAAGGGCCAGCTCCAGGCGCTTGGAGCAGGCCAGAGCCTGACGGACACCTTCACCTACGCCATCCGGCTGGCCAATGGCACGCTGAGCTGGGCCACGGCGACGGTGCAAATTGCGGGCAGCAACGACGGCCCGGTGGCCGTCGCTGACACCGGCACGGCGGTCGAGGCCGGCACGGCAGCCGGCTCCAACGCGACGGGCAACGTGCTGACCAACGACACGGATGTGGACACGGGCGACACCAAGGCGGTCAGCGCAGTAGCTGG
>JBKJOH010000008.1:0-4757 GCA_046593295.1 Polaromonas sp.
CGGAGTCGATTCGTATCATGGGCGACAAGGTCTCGGCCAAGCAGACCATGATCAAAGCGGGCGTGCCCTGTGTGCCCGGCTCCGAAGGCACCTTGCCGGACGACCCGGTCGTCATCAAGCGCACCGCCAAGCAGGTGGGCTACCCGGTCATCATCAAGGCGGCGGGCGGCGGTGGCGGGCGCGGGATGCGTGTGGTGCACACCGAAGCGGCCTTGCTGCATGCGGTGCAAACTACCAAGGCCGAAGCCGGGGCCGCTTTCGGCAACCCGGAGGTCTACATGGAAAAATTCCTACAGAACCCCCGGCATATTGAAATCCAGATCATGGCCGACCAGCAAAAAAATGCGGTCTGGCTGGGTGAGCGTGATTGCTCCATGCAACGCCGTCACCAAAAAGTGATTGAAGAAGCGCCAGCGCCCGGCATTCCGCGCAAACTGATCGAGCGCATTGGGGAGCGTTGCGTGACGGCGGTTAAAAAAATCGGTTATCGCGGCGCGGGTACGTTCGAGTTTCTGTATGAAAACGGTGAGTTCTACTTCATCGAAATGAACACCCGTGTGCAGGTCGAGCACCCGGTGACGGAGTGGATCACGGGCATTGACATTGTGCGTACACAGATCATGGTGGCCGCTGGTGAAAAGCTGCCTTTTAGGCAGCGCGACATCCAGCTCAAGGGGCATTCGATCGAGTGCCGCATCAACGCAGAAGACCCGTACAAATTCACACCTTCGCCGGGCCGCATCACGACCTGGCACACACCGGGCGGGCCGGGCGTGCGGGTTGACTCGCATATTTACGCCAATTATTATGTGCCGCCGAATTACGACTCGATGATCGGCAAAATCATTGTGCATGGCGACACGCGTGAGCAGGCCCTGGCGCGGATGCGAGGCGCGCTGGCTGAAACCGTGGTTGAAGGCATCAATACCAATATCCCTCTGCACCGCGAGTTGATGGTGGATGCCAAGTTCATGGATGGCGGCACCAACATTCACTACCTTGAAGAATGGCTTTCAAAGCGTGTACGTTAATCTATTGAGCCAGCATGTTTGAGTTAATTTTGCTGGTTCCTGCCGATAGCGTTGAGACCCTCAGCGAGGCTTTGGACGCGCTGGACGCGTTGAGTGTTTCAGTTGAAGATGCAGACGCAGAAACCCCTGCCGAGCAAGCGCTCTTCGGCGAACCCGGTATGCCGCCGCCCAAGGCCGGTTGGGATCGTTCTCGCGTGGTCTCGCTGTTTGCTACTGAAGCGCTGGCGCTTGAGGCCTCTACCTTGTTACAGGCACAGGATTTTTTTGCGCAGTGTGAGCTGATAGCTATTCAATCGGTGCCCGAGCAGGACTGGGTGCGGCTGACGCAATCACAATTCACGCCAGTCGAGATCACGCCCGAGTTCTGGATAGTGCCGACCTGGCACGAGCCGCCTGTAGAGGCCAAACAGTTGATTCGGCTCGACCCGGGCTTGGCGTTTGGCACCGGCACGCACCCGACAACGCGCATGTGCCTGCGCTGGATTTCACGAGCCCCCACGCTTGTCGCTTCGCGTGCCTACGGCGATACGCTGCCCCCTTCAATTGGGAATGGGGCTAATTTTTCTAGGGGCGGCCCGTCGAAAAATTCTCTAGCATCGGCCTTCGGACGGGTGCTTGACTACGGCTGCGGTTCCGGCATTTTGGCCATTGGTACAGCCAAGTTTGGTGCGCTAGAGATTGACGCTGTGGACATCGACGAAGCGGCTGTTCAATCAACGCGCGCCAACGCCGATGCCAACCAGGTGCGCCTTCATGCGGGCTTGCCCGACAAAGCTCAGGGCATGTATCAAACAGTGCTCGCCAATATTCTTGCGACCCCGCTCAAGGTGCTGGCACCGTTGCTGTGTGCCCATGTTGAAAAGGGCGGACATCTGGTGCTCGCGGGTATCTTGGCCCGACAGGCTGACGATCTGAAAGTCGCTTACGCGCCGTGGTGTACTCTGCAAGTGGCTGACAGCGAAGACGGCTGGATATTGATGACCGCCAGGTTCTGAAATGCGCCGCCGCTGCGGCAAGCTTGTGCGGACTTTGCCTGCTTGATCGCGGTGGCCACCGCCTACAATACAGCGCTAGATGAGCCTGATTACGCGCTGCCCCGGATGCGGCACGATGTTCAAAGTCGTGACCGATCAACTCAAAGTCTCTCAGGGCTGGGTGCGATGCGGGCATTGTGCCGAGGTTTTTGATGCGTCGCTGCATCTGCAGGCCACGCAGGAAGCTCCCGCCCCTTTATCGATACAGCCGCCAGCCCCCGTTTTTTCGCCTGAACCCTTAGCGGAGCAGCAGCCTTATCAGCCCCATCAGCCTTTACCGCACGAACCAGATGGTTTGCAAGTTGATGAACACAGTGAGGCGGTGCGAGCAGTGCTTGCACAGACGCAGGCCGGACACAAGGAAGGCTTGAACGCACAGGCAGATTCAGCTGTACGCAGCGACCATCGAGACGATAGCGACGATAGCGACGTTCTAAGTGAATTCCCGCTGGATACGCCTGATTCGGCGAAGGATGTCTCGTTTGTCCGCGATGCAAGGCGGCGGGCATTCTGGCGCAAGCCAGGTGTGCGTGTTGCGCTTGGCCTGTTTGGTATCGCGCTGGTGGCCTTGCTGGTTTTGCAGGTGCTGGTTCAGCAAAGAGATAGCCTGGCCGCAGCCGACCCAGCCTTCAAACCGTGGGCACAGAAACTGTGCGAACAGCTTGATTGTGAAGTGGCTCCCCTGCGCAAGATGGAGTCGCTGGTCATCGACAGTTCGTCTTTCAATAAGGTCAGTGCTGATTCATACCGCCTCACCTTTATGCTTAAAAATTCCGGCGTTGTTGCGGTAGCGATGCCCTCGCTTGAAGTCACGCTCACAGATACCCAGGATCAGGCGCTGGTGCGGCGTGTCTTGACACCTGCGCAGTTCGGTAGCACCAATGGCCTGCTGGGGGCGGGTGCTGATTTCGCGGGTGCTGTGGTCATGCAGGTGCTGGGTGCTGATACCCCAGCCGCTTCTACACCGCAAGGCCTGCTCCGCGTGGCGGGCTATCGCGTACTGATTTTTTATCCTTGAGGGCACTTCTATAAATTCATTTTTCGGGCGAATTGCGGCGTTGCGCGGTGCTCGTGGGGTTTTTGGGGTCAGAGTCCAAATTCATCGTGCCTTTGGCACACCCGTCGGGTGCGATGCTCTGCATCGCAATGAAATTGGCGTCTGACCCCAATAACCCCGTTCCGGTTCCTGCGCGACCCTCGCATAAGCCCAAAGGGCGATGCGACACGCGCCTTGCACTTCATCCCGAAAATCTGAATTTCTAGAAGTGCCCTTGAGCTAATCCTTTTATCTTTCCATTCATTCACCTATAGAGAAAATAAATGTCTGCTGTAATTTGTGGCTCACTCGCTTTTGACACCATCATGACTTTTGAGGGTCGCTTCTCCGAGCAGATCCTGCCCGATCAGTTGCACATTCTGAATGTGTCTTTTTTGGTGCCGGCCTTGCGGCGCGAGTTTGGCGGTTGCGCCGGCAACATCGCCTATGCCTTGAAGCAACTGGGCGGCACGCCTTTGCCAATGGCCACCGTGGGCAGCGATGGTGCAGAGTACGTCGCCCGCATGACAGGCATGGGTATCAGCTGCGAGTTTGTGCGCGAGGTTGCTGACAATTACACAGCACAAGCCATGATCATGACGGACCGAGACAACAACCAGATCACGGCCTTTCATCCAGGCGCAATGATGCAGGCCCATGTGACCAAAATTGCAGCGCGTAGCGACATCAAACTCGGTATCATCTCGCCGGACGGGCGCGATGCCATGCTGCAGCACGCAGAGCAGTTCAAGGCCACGAATATTCCGTTTGTGTTTGATCCGGGTCAGGGCCTGCCGATGTTTGACGGCAAAGAGCTGGCGCACTTCGTGGACCTGGCTACCTGGGTTGCTGTCAATGATTACGAAGCCAAGATGCTCTGTGATCGTACGGGCCTGTCGTGCGCCGAACTGTCGCAACGCGTCAAAGGCTTGATCGTCACACTGGGTGCAGAAGGCAGTGAAGTCTGGGTGGACGGCGTGAAGACGCTGGTGGCTCCAGTCGTTGCCAAAGAAGTGGTAGACCCAACCGGTTGCGGTGATGCATTTCGTGGTGCGCTGTTGTTCGGTCTTGAAAAAGACTGGTCGCTGGTTCGTTGCGCAGAACTCGGCAACCGCGTGGGTGCGCACAAGATTGCCTACCGTGGTGGCCAGAACTACACGCTTGAAGCTGTGATGAAGGCATAAAAAAAGCCCAGCGTCCGGAGACGGTGGGCTTTTCAAGCAGAAGGTCCTTACTGCTTACGGCTTGCTGGCTGTTGGAAACGGCCAGGCAGCTTGCGGGTTCAGAGTAGTCTGAGCCGCAGGGGCAGTCGGTGCTTTCGCAGCAGGTGCTTTCGCGGCTTTCTTCGCAGCGGGTGTCTTCGCGGCTTTCTTGGCAGCAGGCTTTTTCGCAGCTTTCTTCGCAGCGGGTTTCTTTGCTACCTTTTTCGCGGCAGCTTTTTTGGCCGGAGCCTTTTTAGCTGCTACCTTCTTGGCCGGCGCTTTTTTGGCAGGGGCTTTTTTAGCCGCTACTTTTTTGGCCGGGGCTTTTTTCGCTGGCGCTTTTTTAGCAGGAGCTTTTTTCGCTGCTGCTTTCTTTGCCGGAGCCTTTTTAGCAGGCGCCTTTTTCGCGGCAGCTTTTTTGGCCGGAGCCTTTTTAGCTGCTACCTTCTTGGCC
>JBKJOH010000039.1:0-8467 GCA_046593295.1 Polaromonas sp.
CCATTTTTCTGGATATCGCCCAGCATGTTCAGCGCCGCTTCGTTGGCGCCGCCGTGAGCGGGGCCCCAGAGGCAGGCCACACCTGCCGCGATGGCCGCGAACGGGTTGGTGCCCGACGAGCCGCACAGGCGCACCGTGGAGGTCGATGCGTTTTGCTCATGGTCGGCGTGCAGGATGAAGATGCGGTCCAGTGCGCGCTCAAGCACCGAATTGACCTTGTACTCTTCGCAAGGCGTGGCAAACATCATGTGCAGGAAGTTTCCGGCGTAGCTCAGGTCATTCTTGGGGTACATGTAGGGATCGCCCACGGTGTACTTGTAAGCCATGGCGACCAGCGTCGGCATTTTGGCAATCAGGCGGATCGCGGCAAATTCGCGGTGCACCGGGTTGTTGATGTCGGTGCTGTCGTGGTAGAAGGCCGACAGTGCGCCGACCAGGCCGGTCAAGATGGCCATCGGATGCGCGTCGCGGCGGAAACCGCGCAGGAAGAACTGCATCTGTTCGTGGACCATGTTGTGATTGGTCACGCGACTGATAAAGTCTTTCTTCTGGTCCCCATTGGGCAGCTCTCCGTAGAGCAGCAGGTGGCAGGTCTCTAGGTAGTCGCAATTCGTCGCGATCTGTTCGATGGGGTAGCCGCGGTACAGCAGTTCGCCCTTGTCGCCGTCGATATAAGTGATGGCCGACTGGCACGAAGCGGTAGACAAAAAGCCCGGGTCATAGGTGAACATGCCAGTCTGCGCATACAGCTTGCGAATGTCGACAACGTTCGGGCCAACGGTGCCCTTGTAAACCGGCATTTCAATGCTGGGGCTGCCGTCGCTGAACGACAGGGTGGCTTTGTTATCGGCTAGCTTCATTTTGTTTCTTTCTAATCAAATCAGTGGAGGGCTGCAACCGTTGCGGCAGGGCGCAGCAGGTTTAAAACTTCTAGGGCTTCAGGAGTGGATGCATGGGCTTGGGAAGCTGCTTCAAGCAACTCGGTCGGCTCTTTTCTTTTTAGCAAAAGATCCAGCAAATCATTGTCAGACAACTCCATTAAATCATTCATGCCTTTAGCCTGTCTGACGGTTAGGGTGCTGTCGTACTTGGTAAAAAACTTCTCTATCAGCAAATCGTTTTCCAGCAGGCCACGACGGCTGCGCCAGTGCAGCTTGCTCAAAGCGCGCTCGTCTAACAGAGTGTCTGCCGTCTGCATACCGATTTGCGATCAGATTGCGCGCCGCACCATCATCTCTTTGATTTTGCCGATGGCTTTGGTCGGATTCAGACCTTTGGGGCAAACATCAACGCAGTTCATGATGGTGTGGCAGCGAAACAAACGGTACGGGTCTTCTAGGTTGTCCAGGCGCTCGGCGGTGGCTTCGTCACGGCTGTCGGCGATAAAGCGATAGGCCTGCAGCAACCCGGCTGGGCCGACGAACTTATCAGGGTTCCACCAGAAGCTGGGGCAGGCCGTGGAACAACTGGCGCACAGAATGCACTCGTACAAACCGTTGAGCTCATCACGCTCTTCAGGGCTCTGCAGGCGCTCCTTTTCGGGCGGTACGTTGTCGTTGATGAGGTAGGGCTTGATCGAGTTGTACTGCTTGAAGAACTGTGTCATGTCAACAATCAGGTCGCGCACCACAGGCAGGCCGGGCAGCGGCTTGAGGGTGATAACACCTGGCAGCGTGCGCATATTGGTCACGCACGCCAGGCCGTTTTTGCCGTTGATGTTCATCGCGTCAGAGCCGCAAACACCTTCGCGGCATGAGCGTCTGAAGCTGATGCTCGGGTCTTGCGCCTTGAGCTTCATCAGTGCATCGAGCAACATGCGTTCGCTGCCGTCAAGCTCGACCTCTATGGTCTGCATGTAGGGCTTGGAATCGGTATCGGGGTCGTAACGGTAAATCTTGAAAGTACGTTTTTCCATGATGTTTCTCGTCGGTTAGAAGCTGCGCACAGTCAGGGGGATAGACTCGACCGTCAGTGGTTTCATTTGCACGGGCTTGTAGGTCAGTTTGTTGCCTTCGCTGTGCCACAGCGTGTGCTTGTGCCAGTCGGTGTCATTGCGGCCATTCGGGTGCGCCGGCGTGTCGCCGTAGTCATCAACCGAATGTGCTCCACGGCTTTCGTGCCTGGCGGCAGCAGACACGATGGTGGCCTGGGCGGCTTCAATCAGGTTTTCAACTTCCAGCGCTTCGATACGCGCGGTGTTGAAGATTTTGGACTTGTCTTTCAGGCCGATTTTGTGTACGCGCTCACGCAGCGCGGCAATTTTGGTTACGCCCTCATCCATGGCCGCCTGGGTGCGGAACACACCGGCATGGGTTTGCATGGCCGTGCGGATGTCGTTGGCCACGTCTTGCGCGTATTCGCCATCGGTAGCGTTGTCTAGGCGCGCGATGCGGGCCAGCGTTGCGTCGGCTGCGTCCGCAGGCAATGCCTTGTGCGTTGTGGTTTTGTTGAACTCAACAATGTGGTTGCCCGCCGCACGGCCAAACACCAGCAGGTCGAGTAATGAATTAGTGCCCAGGCGATTCGCACCGTGTACGCTGACGCAGGCGCATTCGCCCACCGCGTACAGGCCGTTGACCACTTCGCTCTTGTTGTCAGCGTTTTGCGTGACGACCTGGCCGTGGATGTTGGTCGGGATGCCGCCCATCTGGTAGTGGATGGTGGGCACCACGGGGATGGGCTCTTTGGTGATATCAACATTGGCAAAGTTATGACCAATCTCGAACACCGAAGGCAGGCGCTTCATGATGGTGTCAGCGCCCAGGTGCGTCATGTCGAGGTTGATGTAGTCCTTGTTCGGGCCGCAGCCGCGGCCTTCTTTGATCTCCTGATCCATGCAGCGCGACACGTAGTCACGCGGAGCTAGGTCTTTGTAGGCTGGTGCATAACGCT
Source organism: Polaromonas sp. (assembly GCA_046593295.1). GTDB lineage: Bacteria > Pseudomonadota > Gammaproteobacteria > Burkholderiales > Burkholderiaceae_C > Polaromonas. The sequence continues at coordinate 2,893 of JBKJOH010000039.1, forward strand.
CCATGAAGCGTTCGCCATCGCTGTTGCGCAAAATCGCACCTTCACCACGGCAGCCTTCGGTTAGCAGCACGCCCGCACCGGCTACGCCAGTCGGGTGGAACTGCCAGAACTCCATGTCTTCAAGCGGAATGCCAGCGCGTGCCGCCATGCCCAGGCCGTCACCGGTGTTGATAAAGGCGTTGGTCGAAGCCGCAAAAATACGGCCTGCACCGCCGGTGGCTAGCAGCGTGGTTTTGGCTTCAAAAATATGCACGTTGCCGGTTTCCATTTCAATCGCGGTCACGCCGACCACGTCGCCAGCGGCATCGCGGATCAGATCCATCGCCAGCCACTCAACAAAGAAGTTGGTTTTTTCTTTCACGTTTTGCTGGTACAGCGTGTGCAGCATGGCGTGGCCGGTACGGTCCGCGACGGCGCAGGCGCGTTGCACTGACTTTTCGCCGTAGTTGGCGGTGTGGCCGCCAAACGGGCGCTGGTAAATCGTGCCGTCAGGGTTGCGGTCAAACGGCATGCCCATGTGCTCCAGGTCATACACCACCTTGGATGCTTCGCGGCACATGTATTCAATCGCGTCCTGGTCGCCCAACCAGTCCGAACCTTTGACGGTGTCGTAGAAGTGGTAGTGCCAGTTGTCTTCACTCATGTTGCCGAGCGATGCGCCAATGCCGCCTTGCGCCGCAACCGTGTGCGAGCGTGTCGGGAACACTTTGGTCAGCACCGCGACGTTCAGGCCAGCGCGCGCCAGTTGCAGCGAAGCACGCATACCGGAGCCGCCGGCACCGACGATGACAACGTCAAATTTACGCTTGGGAAGTTTGGAAGTTACGGTCATTGTTGAAATTTTTGAAAGTTAGGGCTCGTTAAGGAATAAGCTGTGCATTTGGGCGTCGGATTTGGGCTGTCATGCTAGGCGCGAAGCGTGCAGTTTGGCTAGCCAAACAAGCGATTTGCAACAACGCAGGGCACCCAAAGCTGACGATCCAAATGTGCATGTTATTTCTTGACGAGCCCTTAGTCGCAGCGAAATAGCTGAAGTGAAAAGGAAGCTTTTTCAAAGCCGCCACAAGACCTGAATCGCCCAACCAGCGCAGCCAACCAGCCACACCAGCGTGAAGACCTGCAAGCCTAGCCGCACACCCACGGGCTTGATGTAGTCCATCCAGATGTCGCGCATACCCCCCCAGACGTGGTAAAGCAGGGCGATGATGATGACAAAGGTTAAAACCTTCATCCACTGAGATGAAAAAATGCCCGCCCAACGGTCGTACCCGACAGGACCCTTGGTGAAGATGACTTGCGCCAACACCACCAAGGTAAAAAGCGCCATCAGCGCCGCCGTTACGCGCTGGGCCAGCCAGTCACGCAAGCCGTAATGTGCGCCTACAACGATGCGTTTGGAGCCGTAATTTACCGACATAAAAGATTCCTGATCAGTTGAGGACAGAGCTAAAAATCTGTCCCGCAAAAATTAATAAAGACCAAACAGCTTGGCACCGAGCACAACTGTCAGGCCTACGCTCACGGCGAGCGTGAAGATGGCCGAAGACTTGCCGAATTCCTTGCTGACCGCTGTGTGGCTGGTGTCCATCCAGAGATGGCGCAGGCCAGCAATGAAATGGTGCAGATAAGACCAAATCAGTGCAAGCGCGACCAGCTTCCAGATGAAGCCAGGTAAGCCCAACATGCCAACATTGAAAGCGCCTTTGAACTTGGCAAACGAAATCTCGGACGACACCGACGTGTCAAACATCCAGATAATGAAGGGCATCAATACAAACATGATGGCCCCGCTGATACGGTGCAAGATGGACACAATGCCCGCCATTGGAAGGCGGTAGCCGGGCAAGTCGGTAAAGGCGTTGATGTTGCGGAACTCAGGCCGTTTTTTGGCTACGGTTGTCGCTGTGTCTGACATGCTTGGCTTTCTGTATTTTTGAGTAACTGCTTGGCAGTCAGCTAAAAGTGCTCAACTTGTAAATTCTATTGCAATGCAGCATTGGCTCCCGTCCGGCGCGGCCCATGGCTGAAAGTTTTTGTCGGAATAGAGGGTCTTCTCGCCTGGCCAGACTTCCTGTCAGTTCAAGGTGTTGTGATAGTGGTGCGTGTCGGTGCGGTAGTAGCCCCTGCGCAGCTCCATGGGCACGTCCTGGTAGGTGTAGGCGATGCGCTCGACACTCAGCAGCGGCGTGCCGCGCTCTACTTTTAATAGCAATTCACGCCCGTCAATGGCCGGTTCGGCGCGTATTTTCTCTTCAGCCCTGACCATGCGAACGTTAAATTCGGTTTCAAACAGCGCATACATCGCGCCGTGGTGGTCGGCCAGGCGCTCGGCCGTCAGGCCTTTGAAGGGTGCGGCAGGCAGCCAGATTTCTTCAAGAATGGTGGGCACGCCTGCAAAGCTGAGTACGCGCCGCGCTTGCAGCACGGAGTCGCCCGTGCGCAGAGACAAGGCGCGGGCAATGTCTGCGCTGGCACGAATCCGCTTGCAGTCAATAATCTCGCGCTCGGCCGGACCTTCGCTGCCGGGGCTGCCGCTGTCGGGTACTAGCTTGAGAAACCGGAACTGCACATGCTGCTCGGCATGTGTGGCTACAAAAGTGCCCTTGCCCTGGCGGCGCACCACCAGGTTCTCCAGCGTCAGCTCGTCAATGGCTTTGCGCACCGTGCCCTGGCTGACACGGTAGCGCGCGGCAAGCTCCATCTCTGAGGGAATAGCTTCGCCGGGCTTCCATTCGCCCGATTGCAGGCTTTGCAGTATCAGGCCCTTGATCTGCTGGTATAGCGGACTAAACGCTGGCGTTGCCCCTGCAAAAGCATCGGCAGAAGGCGTGGTCAGGGAGGGAGGAACGGCGGCCATGAGTGTGGGATGGAAAGACTGTCGATCATATCTTATATAAGATATAAGACAAATTGACTTTAACTCTTTTTCCAGCGTAAAATCGTACGCTAAGGCGGGCATGTTTTACATGTGCCAGGCATCGCATTTCAGCCGCATTTCACATCCCGAATCCATCAGATTTCCAATCTAACCAACTTGAAAGTCCTTCCCAATCATGAGCAAAAAACCCGTCCGCGTTGCCGTTACCGGTGCAGCTGGTCAAATTGGTTACGCCCTGCTGTTCCGCATTGCCTCCGGCGAAATGCTGGGCAAGGATCAGCCTGTGATACTGCAACTCCTTGAAGTGCCGGTTGAAGGCCCGCAAAAAGCGCTCAAGGGCGTGATGATGGAACTCGACGACTGCGCCTTCCCGCTGCTAGTCGGCATGGAAGCCCACGGCGACCCGATGACGGCCTTTAAGGATGCCGACTACGCCCTACTGGTCGGTTCGCGTCCACGCGGCCCCGGCATGGAGCGTGCCGAACTGCTGGCCGTCAACGGCGCCATCTTCACGGCGCAGGGCAAAGCCCTCAACGCCGTTGCCAGCCGCAATGTCAAGGTGCTGGTGGTTGGCAACCCCGCCAACACCAATGCCTACATCGCCATGAAGAGCGCGCCTGATCTGCCACGCAAAAACTTCACCGCCATGCTGCGCCTGGACCACAACCGCGCTGCCAGCCAGATCGCTGCCAAAACCGGCAAGTCGGTCGCCGATATTGAAAAACTCACCGTCTGGGGCAACCACTCACCCACCATGTACGCCGACTACCGCTTTGCCACCATCAAGGGCGAAAGCGTCGCCAAGATGATCAACGACCAGGAATGGAACGCCAACACCTTCTTGCCAACAGTAGGCAAGCGCGGCGCTGCCATCATTGAGGCGCGTGGCCTGTCGTCGGCAGCTTCGGCAGCCAACGCAGCCATCGACCACATGCGCGACTGGGCGCTGGGCACGAACGGCAAGTGGGTCACCATGGGTATCCCGTCAGACGGCCAGTACGGCATTCCGAAAGACACGATGTTCGGCTTCCCCGTGACCACTGAAAACGGTGAGTACAAGCTGGTTGAAGGCCTGGAGATTGATGCCTTTAGTCGGGAACGCATAGACAAAACCCTGGCAGAGCTTGAAGGCGAAAAAGACGGCGTTAAGCATTTGTTGTAACCCCATGGAAGACGTGCGCCGCGCAGGGCCGCCCCAAGCAAGCACAGCCCCCTCGGGGGGCTGCGCAGCACACGCAGTGGCAAGCGTGGGGGCTCCAGTTATCCGCGCAGGGCCGACCCAAGCAAGCACAGCCATCTTATTTTTTTAAGCGAGTTACATGACAACCTATTTTGACAAAACCATGGCTTCAATCGGTGCCGCTATTTTGGTAGCCGCCGCATTGGCCATGGCGACTACTTCTGTAGCTGCGCAAACCACCACCACTCCGAATGCGACCACGCCAGCAGCCAGCAAATCAGCAGCTCCCAAAAAGAAAGCAAAAGTCTCGACCACCGCCAGCCGTACAGAGCTCAAGTCCGCAGCCAAAAACGTTGCCGCAGGCATTGAAGCTGCTGAGGATGCCTTGACCCCGGCTGAGCTGGCCATTGCCGAGCGCGTGCATGTTGGGCGCATTCCCTGCGAACTGGGCGCGTTTGTGACGGTTGATGCCGACAAAAAATTGCCGGGCCACTTCGACATACAGGGCAAGACCTTCAAATACCGCATGTTCCCGGTGCCAACCAGCACCGGTGCCATCCGCCTTGAAGACCAAAAATCTGGCGCTGTGTGGCTGCAGCTCGGTAACAAATCCATGCTGATGAATCAGAAAATCGGCACGCGACTTGCTGACGAATGCATGAGTCCGGCGCAGTTGGTCATGGCCGAAGCCATGAAGCTGAACCCGCCACCAAGCTTGCTGGATGCGCCAAAGCCAGCGGCCTCTGCTGCTAAATAATTTTCGTTTTTGAATAAGGAAAAGCCACCATGTCAGCCGAGAGTTCATCCACCTTTTTGCAAACCTACCGCAACCATGTCGCCGAGCGTTCGGTTATTGGTATTCCGCCGCTTCCCCTGTCAGCCAAACAAACCGGCGAAGTCATCGAGCTGCTCAAAAGCCCGCCAATAGGCGAAGAAGCCTTTCTGGTAGAGCTCATCACGCACCGCGTACCGGCTGGCGTTGACGACGCAGCCAAGGTCAAGGCCAGCTACCTCGCAGCCGTTGCACACGGCACTGAAAAATGCGCGCTGATCTCGCGCGAAAAAGCCACGCAACTCCTTAGCACCATGCTGGGTGGCTTCAACATCAGCCCGATGATCGAATTACTCGACGACGCTGAAGACAGCGTTGCAGGCCAAGCTGCCAGCGGCCTGAAAAATACGCTGCTGATGTTTGACCAGTTCCACGATGTACAAGAAAAAGCCACCAAGGGCAATAAATACGCCAAGGCCGTGTTGCAAAGCTGGGCTGATGCCGAGTGGTTTACCAGCCGCCCTGAAGTGCCTGAATCCATCAAGCTGACGGTCTTCAAGGTTGCAGGCGAGATCAACACCGATGACTTGTCCCCAGCCCCCGATGCCTGGAGCCGCCCTGACATTCCGCTGCACGCCATCGCCATGCACAAGAATGCCCGGCCCGGCATCACGCCTGAAGAAGACGGCAAGCGCGGCCCGGTGAAGTTCATCGAAGAACTCAAGGCAAAACATCAAGAACAAGG
>JBKJOH010000060.1:0-17326 GCA_046593295.1 Polaromonas sp.
CAAGCCGCAAATAGCGCTTTGGCAAATCGAACACCTGATGCGCCAGGGCGCGCACGGCTTCCAGCGTGATGTGTTCGGGTCGGCTCGCAGCGTCCGGTTCAAGCTGCCAGACATAAGGGCTCGCTCTGGAATAAGTTGTGCATTTGGGCGTCGGATTCGGGATGCCATGCTAGGCGCGAAGCGTGCCGTGTGGCTCTGCCACACAAGCGATTCGCAACAACGCAGGGCGCCCGAAGTTGGCGCGCCAAATGTGCAAGTTATTTCTGAACGAGCCCTTAACCCTGTGCAGCAACCCGGTCAGCTTTACTCTGCAATTTATTCAAAGCGCTGAGATAGGCTTTTGCCGATGCCACCACGATATCGGGGTCAGAGCCCACACCATTGACGACGCGCCCGCTATTTTGCAAACGAACTGTTACCTCTCCTTGGCTTTCAGTTGAGCCGCTGATGGCATTTACAGAGTAGAGAACCATCTCGGCACCACTTTTGACATGGGACTCAATCGCTTTGAGTGACGCATCGACCGGGCCATTGCCGTCTGACTGGCCCTTGACTTCTTTGCCCGCCACGGTAAAGACGACGCTGGCTTGCGGGCGCTCACCGGTTTCACTGTGCTGAGACAGCGACACAAAGCTGTATTGCTCGTTGTCGTGACTAACGCTTTCATCACTGACCAGTGCCAGAATGTCTTCATCAAAAATCTCACTCTTGCGGTCAGCAAGGTCTTTGAACTTGATGAATGCGCTATTGATGTCAAGCTCGCTTTCCATCGCCACGCCCAGCTCCTGCAGGCGTTGCTTGAAGGCGTTGCGGCCACTGAGTTTGCCAAGCACAATTTTGTTGGAGCCCCAACCCACGTCTTCTGCACGCATGATTTCGTAGGTGTCACGCGCTTTGAGCACACCGTCCTGATGGATACCTGAAGCGTGCGCAAAGGCATTGGCCCCCACGACCGCCTTGTTGGGCTGCACCACAAAGCCGGTGGTTTGACTGACCATGCGGCTGGTAGCCAGAATGTGTTTGATATCTATGCCGATGTCGAGGTTGTAATAGTCCCTGCGCGTTTTGACCGCCATGACGACTTCTTCAAGCGAACAATTGCCTGCGCGCTCACCAAGGCCGTTGATGGTGCATTCCACCTGCCGCGCACCGCCGATTTTTACACCTGCAAGCGAGTTGGCAACTGCCATGCCGAGATCGTTGTGGCAATGCACAGACCAGACCGCCTTGTCACTGTTGGGGATGCGTTCACGCAGATTTTTAATGAAGTGGCCATAGAGTTCGGGGACTGCGTAGCCAACCGTGTCTGGCACATTGATGGTGGTTGCGCCTTCAGCAATCACGGCCTCAATCACACGACACAAAAAGTCGGGGTCGGAGCGGTAGCCGTCTTCAGGGCTGAACTCAATGTCAGACATCAGGTTGCGCGCAAAGCGCACCGAAAGTTTGGCCTGCTCAAACACTTGGTCGGGTGTCATGCGCAATTTCTTTTCCATGTGCAGTGCACTGGTGGCAAGAAACAGGTGCAGACGACCGGATTTGGCAGGCTTGATAGCCTCGGCTGCACGCGCAATATCACGGTCATTGGCACGTGCCAGCGAACACACGGTCGAGTCCTTGATGACTTCGGCAATGGCCTTGATACATTCAAAGTCACCATTGGAGCTGGCAGCAAATCCGGCCTCGATCACATCGACCTTGAGGCGCTCAAGCTGGCGTGCAATGCGCAGCTTTTCATCGCGGGTCATGGACGCGCCGGGCGATTGTTCGCCGTCACGCAAGGTCGTGTCAAAAATGATCAGTTTGTCGGTCATGCGAGATCCTTTTAATACCTGGCTAAATGTGGTCTAAGTCAAAAAACCAGCAGCCCAAAGAAAAACGGCCCGCTGCTGGTGCAAACGGGCCGTTTGAGATTGGTTAACGCGCGCGCTACCGTCTCCGCCCGTTGGCAGATAGCAGTAGTGCTAGCGAAATTCTGTTCATACTTTCATGTTATCACAACTTATTTGTGGAGGCCACGCTCGTCGGGTTCGTCCTTTGATGTCGAGATAACACTGGTTTGCAGACCTTTGGCTTTGCGCCAGCCATAAACCACATAGCCAGAAAAGCCGTAGATCACAAACAAACCAAACATCACCGTCGGCGGGTCGATGTTGATGACCGCAATGGCCAAGGCAATTAAAACGATGACTACAAACGGCACGCTACGCGTCATGCTGACATCTTTAAAACTGTAAAACGGTACGTTGGTCACCATGGTGAGGCCCGCGTACAAAGTCAGCGCAAAGGTAAACCACCGAACATCTTCGCCGTCTACGCCCGCTTCTGTCATCAGCCAGATAAAGCCTGCAACCAGTGCCGCTGCAGCGGGTGACGGCAAACCTTGAAAAAAGCGCTTGTCTACCACCGCAGTGTTAACGTTGAAACGGGCCAGACGCAAGGCAGCACAGGCACAGTAAACAAAAGCACCTATCCAGCCCCAGCGCCCCAAGCTTGTCAGTGCCCAGACATAGGCAATCAGGGCTGGGGCGGCACCGAAGGACACCATGTCAGACAGCGAATCCATCTGCTCACCAAAGGCACTCTGGGTATTGGTCATCCGGGCGATCCGGCCATCGAGACTATCCAGCACCATGGCGGAAAACACGCCAATCGCAGCCTGGTCGAAACGACCATTCATGGCCATAACGATGGCATAAAACCCACCGAAAAGCCCTGCAAGCGTGAACAAATTGGGGAGTATGTAAATGCCTTTGCGGCGCTTGCGTACCACCACAGCCTCTGATGTGACTTCGGCTTGTTCGCCATCATGCATAAAAAATACTCCTGAAGCCCTATTTACAGGCGTGACCAGCTATTAAATTAATAGCATTTAAAGACGGCAGACTAATGAGGATACCAAATCGAAAGATGAATATTGCAGGCCAGCCACACCCAAGTCTGTACCGGGCATTAAAAAAGCCGCGCAAGAATTTTGCGCGGCTTTTTGCAGGACAAAGCCTGACCGTCTTGCGAATCAGTTGCGAGTCTGGTCAACCAGCTTGTTTTTCGCGATCCACGGCATCATGGCGCGCAGCTTGGCACCCACGATTTCGATCTGGTGCTCGGAATTGAGGCGACGGCGGCTGATCAGCGTCGGTGCGCCAGCCTTGTTTTCAAGGATGAAGCTCTTGGCGTATTCACCGGTCTGGATATCTTTCAGAATCTGCTTCATGACCTGCTTGGTCTCGCTTGTAACGATGCGCGGGCCAGACACGTACTCGCCGTATTCGGCATTGTTCGAGATGGAGTAGTTCATGTTGGCGATGCCGCCTTCATAAATCATGTCCACGATCAGCTTCAATTCGTGCAGGCACTCGAAGTAGGCCATTTCAGGGGCATAACCGGCTTCGACCAAGGTTTCAAAACCAGCCTTGATAAGTTCAACCGTACCGCCGCAGAGCACAGCTTGTTCGCCGAACAGGTCGGTTTCGGTTTCTTCGCGGAAGTTGGTTTCAATGATGCCGGCCTTGCCACCGCCATTGGCCATCGAATAAGACAAAGCCATTTGCAAGGATTTGCCGGAGTTGTCCTGATGTACAGCGACCAGATGGGGCACGCCGCCGCCCTGGGCGTAGGTACCACGCACGGTGTGGCCAGGAGCCTTGGGGGCGACCATCCACACATCAAGATCAGCACGCGGGTTGACTAGGCCGTAATGCACGTTGAAGCCGTGGGCAAATACCAACGCAGCGCCTTGCTTGATGTTGGGTTCCACGTCGTTCGCATAGACGACACCGATTTGCTCGTCGGGCAACAGGATCATCACCACGTCGGCGGCTTTGACCGCATCGGCAACTTCAGCAACCTTCAGGCCGGCCTTTTCAACCTTGAGCCATGAAGCCCCACCCTTGCGCAGGCCAACAACAACTTTGACGCCGCTATCGTTCAAATTCTGGGCATGCGCATGTCCCTGGCTACCGTAGCCGATGATGGCAACGGTTTTGCCCTTGATCAGGCTCAGGTCGCAGTCTTTATCGTAATAAACTTTCATTTTTTTCTCCGAAGGTAAATTTTCTGTTAGGTTAAATCAGGCTCTGAGGATTCGCTCTCCACGGCCAATGCCGCTGGAACCGGTGCGTACCGTCTCAAGGATGGCACTGCGGTCAATTGCCTCCAGGAAGGCATCGTTCTTTGACTGATCGCCGGTAAGCTCAATGGTGTAACTTTTTTCAGTCACATCAATAATCCGCCCCCGGAATATATCCGCCATGCGCTTCATCTCTTCGCGCTCCTTGCCGACAGCACGCACCTTGACCATCATGAGTTCGCGCTCTGTATAAGCGCCCTCGGTCAAATCAACCACTTTTACGACCTCAATCAGTCGATTCAGGTGTTTGGTGATTTGTTCAATCACGTCATCGGAGCCCGAGGTCTGGATGGTCATGCGCGATAGGCTGGCATCCTCGGTGGGGGCCACCGTTAATGACTCGATGTTGTAGCCACGGGCCGAAAAAAGTCCTACCACGCGGGAAAGAGCGCCCGGCTCGTTTTCCAGCAAAACTGCAATGATGTGTTTCATAAAAAGATTCCTCTTTTCGCTGCCCTCCCCTGCGCAGGGTAATGCGCAAGCTTGGCAAACAATAGATTCGTCAGGTGACGGTTAAAAAAATAGGTTGATGCGATTTGTTTGACGGGGACTGTTTAACTGGCTTAGAGGTCTTCCGAGCCCAGCAACATGTCGTCAATGCCCTTGCCAGCCTTGACCATCGGGAACACGTTTTCAGTTGGGTCGGTACGGAAGTCCATGAACACCGTGCGATCTTTTAACTTGCGTGCTTCGCGAAGAGCCGGCTCTACGTCCTGCGGCTTTTCGATCAGCATACCAACGTGGCCATAAGCCTCAGCCAGCTTCACGAAATTGGGGAGTGCGTCCATGTAGCTGCTGCTATAGCGGCCTTCATAGTCAATCTCCTGCCACTGGCGCACCATGCCGAGGTAGCGGTTGTTGAGTGACACGATTTTAATGGGTGTGTTGTACTGTAGGCAGGTGGACAACTCTTGTATGCACATCTGTACAGACCCCTCGCCAGTGATGCAAAACACCTCAGATTCTGGCTTGGCCATCTTGATGCCCATGGCGTAGGGAATACCCACTCCCATGGTGCCAAGACCGCCGGAATTGATCCAGCGACGTGGTTCGTCAAACTTGTAGTACTGCGCCGCCCACATCTGATGCTGACCCACATCAGAGGTTATGTAGGTGTCTGCATCTTTGGTCAGGTTCCACAGCGTTTCGACAACGTATTGAGGCTTGATCACGTCGCCCTTGCCCATGCTGTATTTCAGGCAATCACGTTTGCGCCAGCCTTCAATGGTGTCCCACCAGCTGCCAAGTGCGTCGGCATCAGGCTTGAGGCTGGACTCCCGAATCATGGCGATCAGCTCAGTCAGCACATCCTTGACATCGCCGACGATAGGAATGTCCACCTTCACACGCTTGGAGATGCTTGAAGGGTCAATATCAATGTGGATGATCTTGCGTTCGTTCTGCGCAAAATGCTTGGGGTTTCCTATCACGCGGTCATCAAAACGAGCCCCCACAGCCAGCAGCACGTCACAGTTTTGCATCGCATGGTTGGCTTCAAACGTGCCGTGCATACCCAGCATACCGAGAAATTTCTTGTCACTGGCCGGATAAGCACCCAGCCCCATCAATGTGTTGGTGCAGGGGTAGCCGAGCATGTCAACCAGCGTACGCAATTCTTCCGAAGCGTTGCTGAGGAGCACACCTCCGCCAGTGTAAATATACGGTCGCTTGGCCGTCAGTAGCAGTTGCAGCGCCTTGCGAATTTGCCCACTGTGGCCTTTGCGCACCGGGTTGTAAGAGCGCATTTCAAGGCTCTTGGGATAGCCGGTGTAAGCTGTCTTGTTGAACGACACATCTTTGGGAATATCCACCACCACCGGACCAGGACGACCGCTCCTGGCAATGTGAAAGGCTTTTTTCATCGTCTCAGCCATGTGGCGCACATCTTTGACCAGGAAATTGTGTTTGACGATGGGGCGTGTAATGCCCACGGTGTCACACTCCTGAAAAGCATCCAGACCAATCGCGTGCGTCGGCACCTGACCTGTGATGATGACCATCGGTATGCTGTCCATATAGGCCGTCGCAATGCCCGTCACGGCGTTGGTCACACCTGGACCAGAAGTCACCAGCGCGACACCGACATCGCCTGTTGCACGGGCATAACCGTCCGCAGCATGGACGGCCGCCTGCTCGTGGCGTACCAGAATGTGCTGAATAACGTCTTGCTTGTAGAAAGCATCGTAAATATGCAGTACGGCACCACCCGGATAGCCCCAGATGTACTTGACACCTTCAGCTTGGAGCGAGCGCATGAGTATCTCCGCCCCGCGAAGGTCTTCGGATTGCGCAGTCGGATTTGAGTTTGCAGACGCTGCTGCTGCCGAAGCGATTTCGGCTTTTGAAATTTCCATGATGAACCTTTGTGAATTTCTCTAACGAAATACCTTGGGTGCCGCTTTGCGAACTCTTGTGGAGCAGCATCGAGACTTGAGGCCAAAACCATGAGCAGAAACATATTCCGCCGAGCCATGACCCGTTTGCTTTTTAAATTGCAACCAGCATTATGACATTTCGTGTTGCACAATCGCCGCAGTTGACGGGAAAGCAGCGATGCATATTGGCAGCAATGCGATAATTTTCAGTCGATCCGCACGATAATTATGACGCTGGACAAACCGGACACCCCTACCGTTGGCAACCGAACAAGAACTTTCTGACTTCCTGAAAAGCGTTGAAAAACGTGCTTTCAAGCGAAGCGTCTACCACGTGCGGGACGAAGAAGCGGCTCTTGACATCGTTCAGGACAGCATGATGAAGCTGGCGCACAGCTATGGCGACAAGCCCGTGGCCGAGTTGCCCATGCTGTTTCAGCGGATTTTATCCAACACCACCCTCGACTGGTTCCGCCGCCGCAAGACCCGGAACGCCCTTTTTTCCAATATGAGCGACTTCGAATCCGCCGGAGGTGACGGAGATTTTGATATTTTGGAAACTTTGGAGGCCCAAAATGAATCCGAAGGAACAGAAAGTGCCCAGGACGCGACCGAGCGGGCGCAGATATTGCGTGAAATCGAAGTCGAAGTAAAACAGCTGCCAGGCCGTCAACGGGAAGCGTTTCTGATGCGTTACTGGGAGGAGATGAATGTGGCTGAAACAGCCGCTGCTATGGGTTGCTCCGAAGGTAGCGTTAAAACGCATTGTTCGCGAGCAGTTCTTGCACTAAGCAAAGCATTGGGAGCCAAAGGTATAAAACTATGACTAATTCACTACAAAATCGAGCCGACATCCTCCAGGAGAGGTTTGCCCTGAAGGCTGCCTCTTACCTGACAGCAGGTACGACGGATCTTCCCTACGAGATTTCAGAGCGTCTGCGCGCTGCACGGGTACAGGCCGTTTCAAAACGCAAAATTACACACACCCAAACGGCTGGCAGCGTGGTCAACACCGGTTCTGTCGCAGCACTTACCTGGGGCTCGAACGACGGCTTAAACTGGTGGTCAGGTATCGGCTCAGTGGTGCCGCTGATTGCGCTGGTCGTAGGTCTGCTCACCATCAATTCCATTCAAAACGACAACCGTGCCCAAGAAATTGCAGAGGTGGACTCTGCCCTTTTGACCGATGAGTTGCCACCAGCCGCTTTTGCAGACCCCGGTTTCGTCCAGTTCCTGAAGGCCACCCATTAAACCTTGACAAGCGCAATGGTCAAAATGATTCCGAAAGCAGTTTTTTTACCCCTCTCATTGTGGAGTCTGGTTTTAGGCTGCCTGTGCGTTTATCACGCACAGGCAGCCGCACAGACAACCAAACCTGCAACACCCCGGTCTGCCGCCAGCGCCCCCTTGGTCAGCAAGGCCGCAAGCTCAAAGCCCACCTGGGCAGAGCTCACACCCATGCAGCAGCACACGCTCAAGCCTTTGGCATCGAGCTGGGTTACCTTGACCGCAGCACACAAGCGCAAGTGGCTTGAGGTTTCCAAAAACTACCCATCGCTGCCGCCAGAAGGCCAGGCAACCATGCACAGCCGCATGAACGAATGGGTCGCGCTCAGTCCAGAGCAGCGCGCCGAGGCACGGCTTAACTTTGCCAAAACCAAAGAGTTGTCAAAACAACTGACCGCCGAGGAAAAAAAGGCGAAATGGGAAACCTATCAAGCCTTGAGCGCAGAGGAAAAACAAAAACTCGTCGCCAAAGCCCCGCCACGACCGACTGGTGCGGCTCCGGCCGTCAAACCCGTTGCACCACAAAAGCTGGTCACTTTGCCTGCCCGCAGTGTCAAACCTGAGGCCACAGGCGTTCCCAAAAGCGCAGTTACCCCGGCGGCAGTCGCTGCACGTCCGCCAGACGATGCCGTGCCTGCGGTAGCCAGTACGCCGCCAACTCAAAACTAAAGTGGGTTTTTGGGGTCAGAGCCCAAATTCGCCAAGCCTTTGGCTCGCCCGTAGGGTGCAGTGCTTGCACTGCAGCGAAATTGGTGTCTGACCCCAATAACCCATGCCCCTTGAGCCATTATTATCAAACGTCTGTGTACTCACCGTGACAACTCTTGCTATCCCATCCCTTCCTAGACGCATGGCATGTTGGGTTTATGAGGGTTTGCTGATGTTTGGTGTGGTTTTCATCACCGGCTACCTTTTCGGCACTTTGAGCCAGACGCGCAATGCGCTGGACAACCGCCATGCCCTGCAAGCGTTTGTATTTGTCGTTTTCGGCATTTACTTTGTCTGGTTCTGGGCCAAAGGTCAAACCCTAGCCATGAAGACATGGGATATCCGTATAGTCGACACGCATGGCGCGCTGATTACCCAAAAACGCGCACTGCTGCGCTACGTCCTGAGCTGGGTGTGGTTTTTACCGCCGCTGTTACTGAGTTGGCTGCTGGCATTGCCAGGCAAGGAAGGCGCAGTTTTGACCCTCGGCTGGATAGCTGTGTGGGCCGTGATGGCAAGATTTCATCCGCAAAAACAGTTCTGGCACGATGCATGGGCGGGCACACGACTGGTAAGCTGGGTCGCGCCCGACACGCCCAAACGAGCAGCAAGACTGGCCGCTCGCAAAAACGCAGCCGCAACGAGTAAAAACTAACTTCAAGTTGCCACAAAGCAACGCGACAATGCTCCATATGCCAAGGCCACCTGCATTTTCAGTCTGCGTTTACTGCGGGTCGCGCAGCGGTAACCAGAATGCGTTTGCAGATGTCGCGCTCGAAGTAGGCACCTGGATAAGTTCGCACGGAGGGCAACTGGTTTACGGCGGTGGCCGCAACGGGCTCATGGGCATCGTCGCTGATGCCACGCTGGCTACCGGAGGCCGCGTGATTGGCGTCATACCCAAAGCGCTGGTCGAGAAGGAATGGGCGCATAACGGCTGCACAGAGCTGCACGTCGTCGAAACCATGCATGAACGCAAGCGCATCATGGCAGAGCACGCTGATGCATTTTTAGTGCTGCCCGGGGGCATCGGCACACTCGAAGAGTTTTTTGAAGTCTGGACCTGGCGCCAGCTTGGCTACCACGACAAACCGGTTGGCCTGCTCAATACCAACGGCTACTTCGACAACTTGCTGGCGTTCTTGAAATCGTCTGTTGAAAACGGCTTTATGAATGACTGGTTGATGGATTTGATCCGCACGGGCAGCGAAGCCAAGCCTCTACTTGAAGCGCTGGTTCAGGCTTCCGGCATGAAGCCTGTGGCAACCCGGCTCGATCAGATCTAGCAGAGTTATTGGGGTCAGAGTCCAAATTCGCCGAGCCTTTGGCTCGCCCGCAGGGTGCGGTGCGATGCACCGCAGCGAAATTGGCGTCTGACCCCAATAACTCGTCAAACGGCAGCTTCGTCCTGCTCACCGGTGCGAATGCGCACGGTGCGCTCGACGCTGGTGATGAATATCTTGCCGTCACCGATCTTGCCAGTACGTGCGGCGCGAACAATGGCATCGACACAACGCTCCACTTCGCTGGTTTTGACGACGACTTCGACTTTTACCTTGGGTAAAAAGTCGACCACGTATTCGGCTCCACGATACAGCTCGGTATGGCCTTTTTGCCGACCAAAGCCTTTTACTTCGGTCACCGTCAAGCCGGTCACACCGCACTCGGCCAGCGCCTCGCGGACTTCTTCTAATTTGAAAGGTTTGAGGATGGCGGTAATTTGTTTCACTGAAATGTCTCCATTAGGTTAACGCTTGTGGTTTTTTGGGGTGTGACTCGAATGTAACGCGAACGCCGCCACAGTGTTTAAGCACGAAATTTACTGGTGATAGGGTAGCGCCAATCCTTGCCAAAACTCCTGTGGGTTACCCGAATGCCGACCGGGGCCTGGCGACGCTTGTATTCATTGATCTTGATCAGCCGCGTGACGCGCTCGACCACAGCGGCATCAAAGCCTGCGGCAACCATGCTGTCAACGCTCTGGTCGTTTTCCATGTAGCGGGTCAGGATGGCATCGAGCACCTCATATGGCGGCAAGCTGTCCGCATCTAGCTGGTCGGCGCGCAACTCGGCACTTGGCGGGCGGGTGATGATTCGCTCGGGAATCGGCTGTGCGCCCGTGCCATACGGGTCGTTCTGGTTGCGCCAGCGCGCCAGGCTGAACACCGTGGTTTTCAGCAAATCCTTGATGACTGCAAAGCCGCCCGCCATGTCACCATATAAGGTGCAGTAGCCGGTAGCCATTTCGCTCTTGTTGCCAGTCGTCAGCACAATTGAGCCAAATTTGTTGCTAAGTGCCATTAAAAATACGCCGCGAATTCGCGCCTGAATGTTTTCTTCGGTCGTGTCTTCCTTCAGGCCCTTGAACTCATTTGAGAGCGATGCCTTGAAAGCCTCAAACTCCGGAACAATCGATATTTCGTCGTAACGCACCTTCATGCGGGCGGCCATATCGCGCGCATCAATCCACGAAATGTCGGCGGTGTAGGGTGACGGCATCATCACCGTGCGCACCTTGCCAGCACCCAGAGCATCAACTGCGATGGCCAGCACCAGGGCTGAATCAATACCGCCCGAGAGGCCCAAAATCGCACCTGGAAATCCGTTTTTACCCAGATAGTCACGCACACCCAGCACCAGCGCGTCCCAGATGTCAGCCTCATAGGTACGTTCAGGGGCCACGTCTGCTATCAACTTAATAGCTGCTTGCGCCCGTTCTGCCTGAACCACAAAAGATTTCTCTCTAAAACTCTCGGCCCGCCCTGCAAGTACGCCGTCGGCCTGAACGGCAAACGAGCGGCCCTCAAAAACAATTTCGTCCTGCCCGCCCACCAGGTGTGCGTAAATCAGCGGCAGGCCGGTCGCTTGAGCCCTGGCACTCATCATGGCCTCGCGCTCACCGCCTTTGCCCACATGAAAGGGCGAGGCATTGATGACCACCAGCAGCTCGGCCCCCGCCTCTTTGGCCAGCCGCCCCGGTTCTTCAAACCATGCGTCTTCGCAAATCAGCAGTCCGACGCTGATGGCAGCGTCGCCGTCCCCAGCCTGAAACACACCCGTCCCCTGCCCTGGCGTGAAATAGCGGCGTTCATCAAACACCTGGTAATTGGGCAGCTCGCGCTTGGCATAGGTCTCAATGATGCGTCCGTTCTGTAGCACCTTGGCCGCGTTGTGGCGCTGTTGTACCGCCACACTTTTGGTGCGCATACCAAGACCGCTGTCGCCATGTGTGGGTGTGCCCACCACCACCGTCAGGCCTTTTAACCCGGCAAGCTCACGGGCCACCAGATTCACGGCATCATCACAGGCTTGTATGAAGGACGGACGCAGCAAGAGATCTTCAGCCGCATAGCCGCAGATGGCAAGTTCTGGAGTGACCACAAGCCGCACGCCATCGGCATAGGCAGCGCGCCCTGCAAGAATAATTTTTTGCGCATTGCCCGGCATGTCACCGACGCAATAATTCAATTGGGCAACGCTAATTTTGAGTGGCATGTATAGACCAAAATACTGAATGAAAAATCTGAAAAACGAGTCCAACGATTATGTCATCCGCGTACTGAGATCACCGCTGGAGGTCAACGCTGCTGACTGGAATGCGCTGCTCGCCTTACAAAGCCCAGACGGCACTTTGAACCCCTTCATGCGCCATGAATACCTGGCCGCCATGCACCAAAGCGGCAGCGCTACGCCCAAAACCGGCTGGACACCGCGCTTCGTCACGCTGTGGCTGAATGACACGCTGACCGGTGCTTGCGCGCTCTATCTCAAGGACCATTCCTACGGTGAATACGTGTTTGACCACGCCTGGGCCAACGCCTACCGACAGCATGGCATGCAGTACTACCCCAAGGCATTGGTCGCAGTGCCGTTTACCCCGGTGCCTGGTGCCCGGTTACTGGCACGCAATGCAAAAGAACGTACGCTGCTGGTCAAGGCGCTGATAGCGTGGTGCGAAGAAGAAAAGCTGTCATCGCTGCATTTGCTTTTTACCAATGATGAAGATGTTGCCGCCTGCGAAGAGTCTGGACTCATGCTCAGGCACAGCGTTCAATTTCACTGGACAAATCAGGCTATCCAGCACTGCAATTTCGACGACTTTATGATGTCGTTAAGCCAGGAAAAGCGCAAGAAAATCCGCCAAGAGCGCCGCAAGGTTGTAGATGCAGGCATCACCTTCCGCTGGTCGCTCGGCAAGGACATCAGCAGCGGCGACTGGGATTTTTTTTACCGCTGCTACGAGCGCACCTACTACGAACACGGCAATGCGCCCTACCTGAGTCGAGATTTTTTTCAGCGTATGCAAGACACCATGCCCGAGAACTGGCTGCTGTTTGTGGCCGAATACCAGGGTGCAGATGGTCAACAACAGGCTGTTGCGACCAGCCTGATTGCCATCACGCCTGCACAGCCTGCGCATACAACGCCAGGAACACCAGGAGTAGAGCAGGATGAGAAAGCCGCCGCACAAAACCTCACAGCCTATGGCCGCTACTGGGGCACGCTGGCTAGGGTTGACTGCCTGCACTTTGAAGCCTGCTACTACCAGCCCCTGGCCTGGTGTATTGAGCACGGCTACCAAAGCTTTGAGGGCGGCGCGCAAGGCGAACACAAAATGGCCCGCGCCCTGCTACCCGTCAAAACCACCAGTGCCCACTGGCTGGCACACCCTTCATTTGCCGATGCGGTTGAACGCTTCTTGGCCCGTGAAGGTGCCGGCATCGCCAACTACATGGGTGAGCTCGAACAGCGCAGCCCCTTCAAGACCCAGCCTGCTTCGGATGAGCTCACGGGCTAAAGCAGGTCCATTTATCGCCTTTTTGGGCACTGTAGGACTAAAGTCCTGTTGCAAACATACCAATAAGTGCATTTTTTCACTGAATGGCTAGCTGATTAACGCACGTAGCAGTAAACTAAAACTTGATTTGGCCTGCCGCCAGATTCACTCAAGCATGGAGTACTTCAAATGAAAAAAATCTTAACAGCCTGCGCAGTTGCAGCAGCATTCGTGGCAGCCCCAGCTTTTGCTCAGGGTTACATCGGTGGTGGTTTTGGTTCTTCCAAACTATCCGGGTTAGACGGCGCTGGCATCACGGGTGGCAACACCAACAAGAGCCAAGTCAAGGTATACGGCGGATTCCAATTCACCCCCAACTGGGGTGTCGAGGCGCAATTTTCTGATTTGGGCAAGCGCGATCTTCTTTTTAATGGCGCGCCTTTCGGTTCTGCGAGAGCGTCCCAGTTCAGCATCGCTGGAACTGGCACTCTACCCCTGAATTCTGGCTTCTCGCTGTTGGGCAAGCTCGGTGTCAGCGCCAACAGAGTGAATGGCAGCGGCGGTGTTTCAAGCGCTTCCGCAACTTCAGCGTTGATTGGTGTCGGCGTTTCTTACAACATCACGCCAGCCCTGTCTGCGCGTCTTGAGTATGAAGATTTTGGCACCGTAGCAAAGTACACCAACGCGACAGTTCGCGCCAATGCCTACTCCATCAGCCTGAAATACGCATTCTGATCTGCTGATTTCAGCTTGATTCCTAAAAGCCGGGTTCTACCCGGCTTTTTTTCGTCTGATGAGCAGTTGCCCCGGCAAACCCTAGGCGCTAGCCTTAGCGTAGTTGGCAATGCCGTCGGTGATTTCTTTTTGGGCTGACTCAGGGCCTTCCCAGCCCTGGACCTTGACCCACTTACCTTCTTCAAGGTCTTTGTAGTGCTCAAAAAAGTGCGCGATGGTTTTCAGGCGCAGCGGGTTCATGTCTTCGGGCTTTTTCCAGTGGCTGTAGAGCGAGCATTTTTTGTCGATAGGCACTGCCAGCACCTTGCCGTCTTCACCCGCCTCGTCGGTCATTTTCAGGATGCCGATGGCGCGGCAGGTCACCACCACACCGGGAATCAGCGGTACCGGGGTAATGACCAGCACATCGACCGGGTCGCCATCACCACTGATGGTTTTGGGCACATAACCGTAGTTGGTCGGGTAGTGCATCGACGTGCTCATAAAGCGGTCAACAAAAATTGCGCCCGACTCTTTATCGACTTCGTACTTCACCGGGTCAGCATTCATCGGGATTTCGATGATGACGTTGAAAGACTCAGGAACGTTTTTACCGGGAGAAACTTTATCGAGGGACATGGGTGTTTGGTGTTGGCTTAAGTTTTGGGAATGGGTTTTTGGGGTCAGAGCCCAATAACCCTACCAAGGCATATAAGCCTCAGTACTTAACCGCATTTTACGGTTTCAAGCCTTACGCATCGCTAATTCCATTTCCAGATCAATACGATATGTTGTTGCTTCGCCTTGCCGTGCTACAGCACTGTCTGCGGCTTCGCGCCTAATCTCCTATCGATCTGAAAATGGAATGACTTGTCACATTTTCGCGTTAAAGTCCGGGGGTTGGCCAATCATCTCTGCGGCAAGTTCAGAGCAACGAGGAAGCAACGCAGCGGAGGCACCGCTAGCGTGTTGCCTCTTCGAAGTAAATCAAGCGAAAAACGACACAGGAGATTTTTTAATATGTCATCTATGACAGGCAACTCAGCGCTTATTCTTGCGCTTGTCTGCGGGTTCATTGCCGTAGCTTACGGTTTTTGGGCACGCAGCTGGATTCTTTCTCAAGACGCAGGCAACGCGCGTATGCAGGAAATTGCAGCCGCGATTCAAACCGGCGCAGCCGCCTACCTGGCACGCCAATACAAAACCATCGCCATCGTCGGCGTGAGTCTAGCCGTGCTGATTGGCTTGTTCCTTGACGCTAAAACCGCTGTCGGCTTTGTCGTCGGTGCGCTGCTGTCCGGTGCCTGCGGCTTTATCGGCATGAACGTGTCGGTACGCGCCAATGTGCGCACCGCACAGGCCGCTACCAAAGGCATTGGCCCCGCGCTGGACGTTGCCTTCCGTGGCGGAGCGATTACCGGCATGCTGGTGGTTGGCCTGGGCCTGCTGGGCGTGACCGGATTTTTCTGGTTTCTGGTCGGCAATGGCAACCTGACGCCGGATAAAAAACTGGCCGATCTGCTGAACCCGCTGATCGGCTTTGCCTTTGGCGCCTCGCTGATTTCCATTTTTGCCCGACTCGGCGGCGGCATTTTCACCAAGGGCGCTGACGTAGGCGCTGACCTGGTGGGCAAGGTTGAAGCGGGTATCCCCGAAGATGACCCGCGCAACCCGGCCGTGATTGCCGACAACGTGGGCGACAACGTGGGCGATTGCGCCGGTATGGCCGCCGATTTATTCGAGACCTATGCCGTCACGCTGATTGCCACCATGGTGCTGGGTGCGCTGCTGGTGGCGTCAAGCCCGATGAACGCCGTGCTGTACCCACTGGCGCTTGGTGCCGTGTCTATCGTCGCGTCCATCATTGGCTGCTTCTTTGTCAAGGCATCGCCCGGCATGAAGAACGTCATGCCTGCGCTGTACAAAGGCTTGGCCATTGCTGGCGTTCTGTCGCTCATCGCGTTTTACTTTGTCACGATGTGGCTGATACCTGACAACGCCATCACCGCCACTGGCAGCCAGATGAAGCTGTTCGGTGCCTGCGCCGTTGGCCTGGTTCTGACAGCCGCTCTGGTGTGGGTTACCGAGTACTACACCGGCACACAGTACGCACCGGTCAAGCACATTGCGCAAGCTTCAACCACCGGCCACGGCACCAACATCATTGCTGGCTTGGGTGTGTCGATGCGCTCGACCGCATGGCCCGTCATGTTTGTCTGTATCGCCATCCTGGTGTCGTACAAACTGGCTGGCCTGTTCGGCATTGCGATTGCCGCAACGTCGATGCTGTCGATGGCCGGTATCGTCGTCGCGCTGGATGCCTATGGCCCGATCACCGACAACGCCGGTGGCATCGCCGAAATGGCCAACATGCCACCCGAAGTGCGCGCTGTGACCGACCCGCTTGATGCTGTGGGCAACACCACCAAAGCCGTGACCAAAGGCTACGCGATCGGCTCTGCAGGCCTGGCCGCACTGGTGCTGTTTGCCGACTACACGCACAAATTGGAGAGCTACGGCAAAGCGATCAGCTTTGATTTGAGCGACCCGATGGTCATCGTCGGGCTGTTTATCGGTGGCCTGATTCCCTACTTGTTTGGTGCGATGGCGATGGAAGCCGTGGGCCGCGCAGCCGGTAGCGTAGTGGTTGAAGTGCGCCGCCAGTTTGCTGATGGCCAGATCATGGCCGGCAAACGCAAGCCTGACTACAGCGCAGCGGTTGACATGCTGACCACTTCAGCGATCAAGGAAATGATCATCCCGTCGCTGCTGCCCGTGGTAGTGCCGATTTTGGTTGGCCTGCTGCTCGGCCCCAAGGCGCTGGGCGGCATGCTGATGGGCACCATCGTCACTGGCCTGTTTGTGGCGATTTCAATGTGTACCGGCGGCGGTGCCTGGGACAACGCCAAAAAGTACATTGAAGACGGCCACCACGGCGGCAAAGGCAGCGAAGCCCACAAGGCAGCGGTAACCGGCGACACCGTGGGCGACCCCTACAAAGACACCGCAGGCCCGGCGATTAACCCGCTCATCAAGATCATCAACATCGTGGCACTGCTGATCGTGCCGCTGGTGATGCAGATCCACGGTGGCAAAGGCTCTGACGCGCATAAAGCCGCTGTCACTGGAGACACCGTAGGCGACCCATACAAAGACACCGCAGGCCCAGCCATCAACCCGCTGATCAAGATCATCAATATCGTGGCGCTGCTGATCGTGCCGCTGATGATGAAGTTCCACGGCGGCGATATGCCGGCGGCACCTGCCAAGCCCGCGATGGCGCCGGCGGACGTGTCGGCACCTGCTGTATCAGCCGCCCCCATGGCAGCGCTGGCT
>JBKJOH010000130.1:0-6685 GCA_046593295.1 Polaromonas sp.
GCCGGCGCCGGGCAGGTAAACCTCGCACCAGGCGTGCAGGTCGGTAAAGTCAACCTCGGTGCCACTGGGGCCGTCAAGCGACTTCACATCCGGCTTTAACTGGATCAAATAGCCCGACACAAAACGCGCCGCCAGGCCCATATGGCGCAGCAGTTGCACCATCAGCCAGGCCGAATCACGGCATGAACCGGAGCCTAGCTTGAGTGTTTCATCCGGCATCTGCACGCCAGGCTCCATGCGAATTAGGTAGCTGATGTCCTGGTGCACCATCTGATTCACGTCCACCAAAAAATCGTTGGTGCGGCGCTTTCTGCGGTCAATGCGGGCCAGGCAGGCGCGCAGGCGCTTGGTCAGGTGGTCGGCTGCGAGGTAGGGGGCTAACTCCCGCGCCAGCAGGTTTTCGTACTTGAAGGGGTAACGCTCAGCACTTGGCTCCAGAAAGAAATCGAACGGGTTGTACACCGCCATCTCGACTACCAGATCGACTGTGACCTTGAATTCGCGGGTTTTCTTTTCAAAAACCAGACGCCCCTGGTAATTGGAAAACGGGTCTTGCTGCCAATTGATGTAATGGTCAGCCGGCTCAACCTTGAGCGAATAAGAGATGATCTTGCTGCGGCAATGCGGAGCGGGCCGCAGACGAATAACCTGCGGGCCCAGGTTGACCGGACGATCGTACTTGTAGTGGGTAACGTGGTTCAGTGCAGCGTGGATGGACATGGGCATTTTCAAGTGCTTGGCAAGCCGAAATCCTTGCCCTGTACGAATACTAGCAATGTTGGTGCCAGCGGTTTTGACTTCGGGCCGATGGCAAGTTTTGGCGCACAACTTGCTCGAGTACATTTAAAGTCACAACCATCGCCGCTGGAGGTAAATCGAATGAGACCGATGTTTGATGAAATGAACGCCACCCCCGAGACCGTGCGGGACCATTACCAGGGCTACCAACGCTGGCTGGCACGCCAGCCGTCGGACACCATGCGAACGCGCCGCGAGGAGTCTGAAATGATTTTTCGCCGCGTTGGCATCACCTTCGCGGTGTACGGCGACAAGGATGAAGACGGCGCTGGCACCGAACGCCTGATCCCGTTTGACCTGATCCCCCGCATCATCCCCGCGCACGAGTGGGCCAGCATGGAAAAAGGCCTGGTGCAGCGCGTCACGGCGCTGAACCGCTTTATCCACGATGTGTATCACGGGCAGGACATCCTGAAGGCGGACGTGATCCCGTCAGAGCAGATATTTCAAAATGCGCAGTTCCGCCCAGAAATGATGGGCGTTGACGTGCCCGGCAATATTTATTCGCACATCAGCGGCATCGACATTGTTCGCGCGCCCGATGTCAGCGGCAATGGCGAGTACTACGTGTTGGAAGACAACCTGCGTGTGCCCAGCGGCGTGAGCTACATGCTGGAAGACCGCAAGATGATGATGCGGCTCTTCCCCGCGCTGTTCAGTGAAAACCGTGTGGCCCCCGTTGCCCACTATACCGACTTGCTGCTGGAAACCCTGCGCGCTTCTGCGCCGCCTGCCACCGCTGACCCGACTGTCGTTGTATTGACACCCGGCATGTACAACTCGGCCTATTTTGAACATGCATTTCTGGCGCAGCAAATGGGCATTGAACTGGTCGAGGGACAAGACCTTTTCGTCAAGGACAATTTTGTGTACATGCGCACCACGCGCGGCCCCAAGCGGGTTGACGTGATTTACCGTCGCGTTGACGATGACTTTCTTGATCCACTGGCTTTCCGCCCGACATCAACGCTGGGCTGCGCGGGCCTGCTCAATGTGTACCGTAGCGGCAACGTGGCACTGTGCAATGCGATTGGCACCGGCGTGGCCGATGACAAATCCATCTACCCCTACGTGCCCAAGATGATCGAGTTTTACCTGGGCGAAAAACCGATTTTGAAAAACGTGCCCACCTACATGTGCCGCAACGCCGAAGACCTGAAGTACACACTGGCCAATTTAAAAGACCTGGTCGTCAAGGAGGTACACGGTGCAGGCGGTTACGGTATGTTGGTCGGCCCGGCATCAACCAAAGCAGAGATTGAAGACTTCCGTGCCGCATTGCTGGCCAACCCGGCGGGCTACATCGCCCAGCCAACACTGAGCCTGTCCACCTGCCCAACCTATGTTGAAAGCGGCATTGCACCGCGGCATATTGATTTGCGGCCATTTGTACTGAGCGGCAAGGAGGTGCAGATGGTGCCCGGCGGCCTGACGCGCGTGGCACTGAAAGACGGCTCGCTGGTCGTCAACTCATCGCAGGGCGGTGGCACCAAAGACACCTGGATTCTGGAGTCCGATGGCACCGTGCCGATGCAGTCCCAGTCGCAATCACAGACTCAAAGTGGAGGTCATTAATCATGTTGTCACGTACCGCAGACCATCTCTTCTGGATGTCGCGTTATACCGAGCGCGCTGGCGATATGCCGCAGGCATTCGCGGGGATGACTCATCAATTGCGCGAAGCGCTTGTGATGGCATCACCAAAACACGCAAAGCGCGTTAGCGCTTTCGGTGTTTGAGGCTAAGGAGAAAAAATGCTATCTAGCACCGCTGACCACCTCTTCTGGATGTCGCGTTATACCGAGCGCGCCGAAAACACGGCACGAATGCTCGATGTCAATTACCAGACATCCATGTTGCCGCAATCAGCAGGCGCAGCGCAGGTTGGCTGGGAAGGACTGCTCAGTATCAGCGAGCTCAAACCCGCATACAGCAAGAAATACGGCGAGGCTATCGGCCAGCGTGACGTGATGGACTTCATGGTGCGTGATGAGCAAAACACATCGAGCATCGTCTCATGCCTGAAGAACGCGCGTGAAAACGCCAGAGCGGTTCGCGGCACGCTGACGACCGAGGTCTGGGAGACTGAAAATCAGACCTTCCTCGAAGTCATCCGCATGCTGAACAACGGTGACTTCGAGCGCGACCCATCGCAGTTTTTTGAATGGGTCAAGTTCCGTTCGCACCTGTCACGCGGTGTCACGGCGGGCACCATGCTGCAAGACGAAGCGTTTCATTTTTTGCGGCTAGGCACCTTTCTGGAACGCGCAGACAACACGGCGCGGCTGCTAGATGTGAAGTTCCATGCCGTGCAAAGCGATTTTTTGGGCCAGGCTATGGCCAAAGACCAGGAGTTTGATTTTTACCACTGGGGCTCGATACTGCGCAGCGTCTCGGGCTTCGAGATTTACCGCAAGGTGTACCGCGACGTTATCAAGCCCGAGCGCGTCGCCGAACTGCTGATACTGAGGCCCGACATGCCACGGTCCCTGCTGGGCTGCCTCAACGAAGTGATGAGAAATCTGGCCATGGTGACCAGTGATTCGGCCAGCGAAACCCGTCGCCGCGCAGGCAAGTTGTGCTCGGATTTGCAGTACGCACACATCGACGATATTCTCGCCAACGGTTTGCATGTTTTCCTGACGCAGTTTCTGGATCGCGTGAATGAAATTGGTGCGCACCTGAGCCGGGAGTTTTTAGTTCCGACCACTCATTGAGCAATATGCTGTCAGATTCAAGTTTGCAGATTATTCATGAAGTTGCACATCAAGCACATCACCGACTATCGTTATAGTGAGCCATTGCGTTACGCGCTGCAAACGCTTTGGCTCACGCCAAAATCAAGCGCTGCGCAAAGCGTCAATTTTTGGAGCGTGGGCGCGCCTGAAAAACTGTTTTCGCAGACGGATGCTTTTGGCAACACCATCCAGTCGTACACCTTCGTAGGAACAGCCTCAAGCAATGTGCGCTGGAGTCTGGTCAACGCAGCAGGCGATGTAGAAACTTTCGGCGTGGCCGAGTTCACTGACCCCGAGGCATTGCCGCACCCGTACTTCTTTTTGCGCGGCACGACCCTGGCAGAGTCCAACTGGCAGCTCGCCGAATTTGGTCGACGTTACATCGCGCAAAGCGTTGATGGCAAGGCCGATTTAAATGCGCTGCTGGTTCTGAGCCGGGGCGTGGCCAATGCCGTCGCGTACCGCAAAAACAGTACCAATGTCACCACCACAGCGCTCGAAGCTTTTATGGCGGGTGCCGGTGTGTGCCAGGATCAGGCCCACGTGATGGTCGCCGTCTGCCGCAGCCTAGGTTATCCGGCGCGTTATGTCAGCGGCTATTTCTACGCTGCCAATGAGCCAGACCTGGCCAGCCATGCCTGGTGCGACGTGTGCCTGGACGTATCAACCCGCCGCTGGGTCAGCATAGATGTCACCCACCACTGCCTGATAGATCAGCGCCACGTACGCCTGGCCGTGGGAGGCGACTACAACGCCTGCCCACCCATCAAGGGCGTGCGGCAGGGCGGTGGAGAGGAGTCGATGACGGTGACTATTACGATTGAGCCGATATAAGTTTCTTTAATTTTAAAGCACTACATTATTGATCCGGCCCTGTGAAGTGTGAATTACCTAATCCGTTCGCCCTGAGCTTGTCGAAGGGTTTCCCGGTGCGAGAAAGGCTTCGACAGGCTCAGCCCGAACGGAAAATTAATACTTCAACAGGCCGGAGCAATAGCTGGCTGTATCGACGGCCATATTGAGCAGCGCTGCTTCAATCGCCGCTGCCGCAGCTTGCGGTTTTTCCATCGGAAAAAGATGGCCGCCATCGAGCATGTTGATGCGGCCCATGGTGACTTTCTGGGTCAACGCCATGCCAATCTGTTTGATCTCAAGCGACTGCAGACCACCCACAAACGTGACCGGGCATTTGAGCGGGTGTTGCCTGAGAAGCCGCTCCAGGTTGTCGGGCAGGGTGTTGTAAATGGCGGTTTCAACGTTGCGGTCAAAACTCAAATGCCGCTCGCCTTCGGTCTTGTCCAGCGCGTCATGGGTGCCATGCTCGATGTAATCGCGCAGCACTTCCTCATCCCATTTCGCAAAGGTTTTTTTGCTCCGGAAGTATGCATACACCTCATCTTTGCCCAGCCACTGGTTTTTGCGTTTGCGGCTGATGGCACCCGGCGATACCGAGCCTAGCAGCCTGGAGCGCTTGACCACACTGAGCGCCGTGGCGCGCCAGCCACCGATGATGGGGGAGTCAAGTAGCACAACGCCCTGCACGGGCTGGCCACCGCGCTGGGGGTGCAGGGACGCACTCATCAGGCTTAAAAAACCGCCCAGTGAATGACCGACCAGAAACGCTGGCTGGCCGGTGAGTTTAACCTGCTCTGCCGTGAAGTCGGCCAGTTGCTGCACGAGGTGCGGCCAGTTGCTGGTGACGGGGTAGGCCGGGTCATGGCCGAATTTTTCAATCGCCTTGACCTGATAACCACGCGCCTCAAGCCCCCGGAACAGCACGCCGTAGGTGCTGGCGGGGAAACTGTTGCCGTGGGAAAAAATAATCAGTGGTTTTGACGCTGCTCGTGACATGTGGGCTAAATCAGCTTTTCTTCAGGCGACGTGATTTTCTTGAGCGGCTGGTTGCGCGTCAGCGGTGTCAGCAGTGGCACCCGGGTTGCGCCACCGCTCCACATCGGGTCTTCAATGCTGTCAAACACCTCGCGCAGCTTTTTGCCCCAGTTGTCATGCAGCATTCTGAAGTACGGGTTGTCTTGGTCAATACAGACCACCTTCTCGCTCTTGAAGCTACCCACTTCATAGACCACCATGTCCAGCGGCAGACCGACCGACAGGTTTGATTTGAGGGTTGAGTCCATCGACACCAGCGCGCATTTGGCCGCTTCGTCGAGCGGTGTGTCGGGGGTGATGACGCGATCCAGCACTGGCTTGCCGTATTTGGATTCGCCGACTTGAAAATACGGCGTTTCGGGTGTGGCTTCGATGAAGTTGCCGGCTGAATAAACCTGGAACAGTCGCATGCCCTCGCTGTTGATTTGCCCGCCAAAAACCATGGACACATTGAAGTCAACGCCTGAGTTTTTAAGGTCTTCGGCATCGCGATCATGCACGCGGCGAATCGCCGAGCCTAGTACGCGGGCTGCGTCAAACATGCTTTTGGCGTTCCAGATGGTGACGGGCGGGCCGCCGTCGATGTCTTTTAATTGTTCGACCTGCAATATCTCGCGCACCGATTGCGAGATGGATAAATTGCCTGCCGACAGCAGCACCATGAAGCGGTCGCCCGGCTTTTCATAAATGATCATCTTGCGAAAGGTGCTGATCTGGTCCAGCCCGGCATTGGTGCGGGAGTCCGAGAGAAACACCAATCCGGCATTGAGTTTGATGGCGACGCAATAAGTCATGGGGGCAATCTTTGGGATTTTGGGAATGAGTGCAATTGTGAAATCGTTGGAGCTGGTGAAGGGTTAGCCTTCTGCCATTTTCTTGAGCTGATAGAGCGCATCGAGTGCCTCGCGGGGGCTGAGCGTGTCGGGGTTCATGCCTTGCAGGGCTTTTTCAACCCGGCTGGGTTCGGCTGCGGGCTGCTCTGGCGGCGCCGCAAACAGATCCACCTGCGCGCGGGTCGCGTCCTGCTGGGTCTCCAGCGCGGCCAGTGCGTGGCGCGCGTGGTTGACCACGCCGGCCGGTACGCCGGCAAGTTTGGCCACGGCAATGCCGTAACTCTTGCTGGCCGGTCCGGGTTCGATGTGGTGAAGGAACACGATGTCGGCGCCGGACTCGACCGCGCTGACGTGCACATTGACCGCCGCGTGGTGACGCGCCGGAAACTCGGTCAGTTCGAAATAATGGGTGGCAAACAGCGTGAA
>JBKJOH010000183.1:0-8133 GCA_046593295.1 Polaromonas sp.
CCCAGTCTTCGTGCAGTTTCATGCCAATCACCCCGGCGTTGACCTGCTCATGCAGCGCGGCGGGCAGCGACGCGTTGCCCTTGCCCAGAAAACCCAGGTTCATCGGGAAGGCGTCGGTAGATGCCTGTTGCACAAAGCTCACTTAAGGGTTTTCCCTGTAGTTAGTCAGCTATCACCTACTGGCGTGTGTTCCGTGAAATACTACCGTTGTAATTCGTACAAAAAATACACATGCCAACAATCCACAGGAAACAATCATGCGTGTCATTTCCATAGCAGTACAGAACCCCGAGCTTGCGAGTTGTGATGAAGAAAGCGGCGTGGTCCGCAAAGTCAATTTTCCTTTAGCACGGCGTGAGTTCTTGAAGGGCTCCGGCCTTTTGTTCGGTTCACTGGTCACAGGAACCTTGCTAGCAAGTCTGGCACCGTCCAGTGCCTGGGCGCTGGAACTCAAGAAACTTTCCACAGCGCAGGGGCAAACATTGATGGCCATGGGCCGCGTTTTGTATCCTCACCAAAAGCTGCCCGACGCGGTCTATGCATTGCTTGCCAAAGACCTCGATGCCAAGTCGGCAGGTGACGCTGCGGCAGCAAAGATGATCGCCGAGGGCATTGCTTGGTTGAACCAGTCGGCCGGTGGCAACTTTGCCAAGGCCAGTGCAGCCAAGCGCGAAGAGATCGTGCGCGGTATGGAAGGCACAGCATTTTTTGGCACCGTGCGCGGTCAGTGCATCACCTCGCTCTACGACAACGACATGGCCTACGCTGTGTTCGGCTACCCCGGCTCGGCCTGGGAAAAAGGCGGCTACATCACCCGCGGCTTTCAGGACCTGAAGTGGTTGCCAGAACCTTCCAAAAAAGCGAGCCCCGCCGCCTACATGGGCTAAGGCCCAGCCGAAACCCACAACAACGATCAGGAGATACACATGGCGAAATTTGACTTTTCCGACGACTCGGTCGTCCTCATCATCGGCTCCGGAGCTGGTGGCGGTACCTTAGCCAACGAACTGTGCCAAAAAGGCATCAAGGTCGTGGTGCTGGAAGCGGGGGCAATGCAGTCCACCGCTTCATTCATCAACGACGAATGGAAGTCCTTCAGCCAGCTGGCTTGGCTGGACAAGCGCACCACATCGGGCACTTGGCGGGTTGCTAAAGATTTTGCTGGCCTGCCCGCCTGGGTTTGCAAGACCGTAGGCGGCACCACCACCCACTGGGCCGGTGCCTCCCTGCGATTGCAAGACCATGAGTTCCGCGCCAAGTCAGTTTATGGCGAGGTCAAGGGTGCCAGTTTGCTGGACTGGCCGATCACTCTAAAAGACCTGGAGCCCTACTACGCCAAGGCCGAATACAAAATGGGCGTAACCCGCACCAATGGCATTCCGGGCCTGCCAGGCAACAACAACTTCAAGGTCATGCACGCTGGTGCCACCAAGCTCGGTTACAAGGACGTGCATACCGGCAACATGGCCATCAACAGCCAGCCCCGC
Organism: Polaromonas sp.; assembly: GCA_046593295.1. GTDB lineage: Bacteria > Pseudomonadota > Gammaproteobacteria > Burkholderiales > Burkholderiaceae_C > Polaromonas. The sequence goes on from JBKJOH010000183.1 coordinate 1,488, forward strand.
GATGGCCGAGGTCGCTGCCTGCAACTGGGCTTTTGCTTTCAGGGTTGCAAAAGCGGCGCCAAGTGGTCCACGCTGTACACGGAAATCCCCAAAGCCGAGGCCACCGGGAATTTCTAGATCCGCCCGCAAGCGCACGTTTCGCGCATCGAACACAACATGGCCGGCAAGGTCACCGGCGTGGTGTATTTTGACAAGGACGGCAAAGAGCAGCGCCAAAAAGCGCGCATTGTCTGCGTGGCTGGAAATTCGATTGAAACCCCGCGCCTGCTGCTGCTGTCGGCCTCTAATATGTTCAAGGACGGCTTGGCCAATTCCTCCGGTCAGGTCGGGCGCAACTACATGCGGCACATGACCGGATCGGTTTATGCCGCATTCAAAAATCCGGTGCACATGTACAAGGGCACCACCATGGCAGGTATCGTGCGCGACGAAGCCGGTCACAACCCCAGCCGGGGCTTCGTGGGTGGTTACGAGCTGGAAACGCTGTCGCTGGGCATTCCCTTCATGGCCGCGTTCTTGAATCCGGGCGGCTGGGGTGCCGACTTTGCCTGGTGGATGGACCATTACACCAACCTAGCGGGCATGTGGCTCGTGGGCGAAGACATGCCACGCGAAACCAACCGCGTCACGCTCAACACGGACGTCAAAGATCAGTGGGGCAACTACGCGCCCAATGTGCATTTTGACGACCATGAGAACGACATCGCCATGCGCAATCACGCCTTTACGCAGGGAGAGCGCATTTACCAGACGGCAGGTGCCATCAAAACCTTCCGTACACCGCCATACCCGTCCACCCACAATATGGGAACGAGCCGCATGAGCGCTAGACCGCAGGACGGTGTTGTGAATAAATGGGGGCAGACGCACGACATCCCGAACCTGTTTATCAGTGACGGCAGCCAGTTCACCACCGGAGGCGCGGAAAACCCGACGCTCACCATCGTCACCCTGGCGATTCGGCAGGCGGACTACATTGCCCAGCAGATGACCGAGCGTGCGATTTAACATGTCATTTTTTGATCCGAGTACTTTCCATGTGTGAATGTTTCGTCAAAGCTGACCCTACCCAGTACGAGCAACGCACACGGACAGTTCGGATCAGAAACGTGCTTACCAGTCTTAGGCTCGAAAATATGGTTTGGGACATCCTGGCCGAAATGGCCGAGGACGAGGGGTGCACCACCAATGCACTCATCGCCAAGTTCCACGACGAGATCCTTGCCCACCGGGGCGAGGTGCCCAACTTTGCCTCATTTTTACGGGTGACCAGCATGCGCTACCTGCGGCGGTGCATGCTGGCGCTTGAAAGACAACAAGCGCAGCCCATTCCGGCCCTCAAGGTCCTGAGCAACAATGGCCGGTCGCCGGCGTTTGAAACCATCCCAAAGGTGTTGGCGGCAGTGGGCAGGTAATTGCTCTTCCCATTGCAGCCTGGTCGGTGTCAGGCTGTGGGCTTGGCGCGCGTCCGGTGCGCTGTTTCTCCATTTTTTAAAGAACTGTTTTTCATGAGCTTTACTACCGAAACCTACCCGGGCGTGAGCCTTGCCACAGCGGATTCCACCCGCGGTTTTGTGTTCAATCACTCCATGCTGCGCGTGAAAGACCCGCAGGTCGCGCTGGACTTTTACACCCGCGTCATGGGCATGCGAGTGCTGCGCAAGCTGGATTTTCCCGAAATGAAGTTTTCGCTGTATTTTTTGCACCGCAGCGTCGAGGGCGATGATGCGCCTGAAGACACCGGCGAGCGCACCGCCTGGACCTTCAGCCAGCGCGGCATTCTGGAGCTGACCCACAACTGGGGCACCGAAAACGATCCTGATTTCAAATATCACGACGGCAACGCGCAGCCTCAAGGTTTTGGGCATATCTGTTTTTCAGTGCCCGACCTGAGCGCTGCTATCGCTTGGTTCGATGAGAATCAAGTCACTTTTGTCAAGCGTGCCGATCAGGGGAAAATGAAGGATGTCGCCTTCATCAAAGACCCTGATGGTTATTGGATCGAGATCGTAGAGCCCGCACGGCTCAAAGGCTTGGGGTTTTGAGCCATGGACCAGCTACACCGCCAGAAGGCTTTCTCATCCGGGCTAAAGATCTTGATGCTCGCAGCGGCTTCGTTTATCGCTGGCAACAGTTTCGCCAACGCAGCCTTGGCGCGGAAGAACGACTGCCTAGGATGCCACGCAGTCGCCGTCAAACTGGTCGGACCCGCCTTCAAGGATGTCGCTGCCAAATACGCAGGACAAAGCGATGCGGCAGAGCGGCTGGTGGAAAGCGTTCGTAACGGGAGTGTGGGTAAATGGGGCGACCTGCCGATGCCGGCCCATCCCAAACTTTCTGCGGTCGATGCCAAAAAGCTCGTCGAGTGGGTCTTGAAAACGAAATAAATTAGCCGTGATGAAAGATCTGCACACTATGTTCCCCGCCCCTTAGGGCGTTTCCCAAGACAGCGTCGGCAGGGCGCTCTAAAAATGAAGGTGAGCCGCGAAGCGTGCGAGCTACAGTACAACTAATACCTCGACCCTTTGGCCAGGTATTTTTTGGATATTGATGAACCATTTCCCATCGAGCAACTGGCCGGCACATCGCGCCGTGGCCCATATGCAGGGCTCGCTACCCATGGGCGGTGTGGTGCCGATGACCCCCATCCATGCTTTTGAGAGTCCGCCCGCCGCTTTACGCTTGCACCCCAACCATACTTTGCAACCGCGCCGCCACGACATCGATTTAGGGGGCTTGCAGGCCTTCGTGATTGACGAGGTGGTGAGCGCTGACGAAGCCGATGCCATCGTCGAGGCGACGGAACGTTTTGGGTACCACGATGAGGCACCGGGCATTTCCACCCCACCGGGTATGCGCATGAACAAGTCAGTGCATTGGGTGGCAGATGATGAGTTGACCGGCCCGATGTTTCAACGGATCGGCCACCTGTTGCCGGACATTCTCGGCGGCATGCCTCTTTACAAGCGATTCAGCCAGCGACTGAACATGTACCGCTATGATGCCAACGATGTGTTCAACCGCCATACCGACGGCAGTTGGCCCGGCTACGGCCTTAGCACTGACCGTCAGGCGATGTACGAGTGGGGGACAGGGCTGCGTTCAGGCCTGACGATGCTGCTGTACCTCAATGGCCCGGCTGATGGCGTGCAGGGCGGCAGCACCCGGCTTTTCCGCCGTGACGGCCAGTGGGTTGATGTGGCACCGGTCAAGGGATCTGCGCTGTTTTTCCGCCATGGTTTTGGCATGGAGTCTGTGCTGCATGAAGGTTGCCGGGTGACTGGCGACGTGTCCAAATACGTGGCGCGCATCAACGTGATGTTTGGTACCGACTGAGAAAGACGCTCATGATTGTCGAACGCATCTGGACTGGCAATGCCTACCGCAATTTCAACTACCTGATTGCCTGTCCAGATACAGGGGAAGCCCTCGCTATCGACCCGCTGGACCATGAAAAATGCCTTTCGATGGCCAAAGTTCGCGGCTGGCAGATCACACAGCTGTTGAACACCCACGAGCACAGCGATCATACCGGTGGTAACGCGGCCGTGGTCGCCGCCACCGGAGCCAAGGTGATTGCGCACTACAAGGCAGGCAGCCGGATTAGCGGAATGGACCGTGGCGTGAAGGCGGGGGATGTGATCAAGGTTGGCAAGACGGTCGAGTTGGAGTGTTTGGACACACCAGGTCACACCCTGTGCCACATCTGTCTGTTTGCCCATACGGACCAACCCGCTTTGTTCTCGGGTGACACACTGTTCAACGCCGGTGCCGGCAACACCCATAACGACGGTGACACCGATGCCCTTTATGACACTTTTGTCCACCAGTTGGCCCGGCTGCCCGATGACACTCGCCTGTATCCCGGGCACGACTACATTGAGTCCAATCTAAAATTCACGCTCTCATGTGAACCCGACAACGCCGCAGCGCAGACGCTTTTGACTAACGTCGCGGGGCATGACCCCGCAGTGTCCGTAATGACAACGCTTCAAGAAGAGAAGCAGCACAACACTTTTTTTCGATTGAATAACGCCACCATCATCGGGAAATTGCGTGAGAGCTTTCCCGAATTGCCAAAGGAGCCCGACACCAAAATGGTCTTTGGCGCGCTACGGGCGCTGCGAAACCAGTGGTAACTTGGTCTGACGTTGCCCCTGAAAAACGTATTCCTCGTTATCTACCGGCAAAAGCACATGGCTGAGCAGGCCATTGATCAAGCGTTCGCCCCCGACAAGGCCAAGGTTCTGGTGTCCCATATTTCTGGCGTGCCGTAGTAGTCGCGAACCAGGCTGGTGACGGTGGTCTGGGCGGCTTCGCGGCCCATGCCGCCAGTGCTCCCACCATCGGCCATCGCGACGATGGAGCCCAGCGCCTCCTGCCCCGTATCGGGCAACATCGCGGCACAAAAATCTTCGATGATGTTTTTGCGGCCCGCTAGGGAGACAAAGCCAATGTCGAGATCAAATGCCATGCACCAAGGGTAAGCAATATCAATGCCCGCGCAAAGACCTCAGTAACTGAATTTTTCCCCACTTTGGTGCATCGGCAACACCAAGCCATGCACATTGTTGGCACGGGCTTTGCGTATTACCTCCGTATCAACCAGGAGATGCTCAGTGAAAAAATCAAGACTGGTCATGGTCGGCAACGGCATGGCAGGTGTTCGCACCATCGAAGAGTTGCTCAAAGTCGCGCCCGAGCTGTATGACATCACGGTCTTTGGTGCCGAGCCACACCCCAACTACAACCGGATATTGCTGTCGCCGGTATTGGCAGGCGAGCAAACGCTAGACGAAATCGTGCTCAATGACTGGGCCTGGTACAAAGACAACCACATCACGCTGCACGCGGGTAAAAAAGTGATTGAAGTTGATCGCATCAAGCGCGTGGTCAAGGCTGACGATGGTACCGAAGTCGAATATGACCGCCTGCTGATGTGTACCGGCTCCAACCCTTTCATACTGCCAGTGCCAGGCAAAGATCTGCAAGGCGTGATTGCTTACCGCGACATTGCGGACACCAACGCCATGATTGATGCCGCCACCAAATACAAAAAAGCTGTCGTCATCGGCGGTGGCCTGCTGGGCCTGGAAGCGGCCAACGGCCTGATGCTGCGCGACATGGATGTGAGCGTGGTACACATCATGCCCACGCTGATGGAACGCCAGCTTGACAGTGTTGCTGGCAAGCTGCTGCAAAAGTCGCTTGAAGACCGTGGTCTGAAGTTTTTAATGGGTGCGCAAACGCAAGAGCTCGTAGGCGGCGCTGATGGCCGCGTCGTCACTATCAAATTCAAAGACGGCACTGAGCTGGCCACCGACTTGGTGGTGATGGCTGTCGGCATTCGGCCTAACACGGCGTTGGCCGAGTCGATGCGCCTGCATTGCAACAAAGGCATTGTGGTCAACGACACCATGCAAACCGTGACTGACGCGCGCATTTACTCGGTCGGCGAATGCGCAGCGCATCGCGGCATTGCCTATGGCCTGGTCGCGCCGTTGTTTGAACAAGCCAAGGTTGCCGCCAACCACCTGGCGCAATTCGGTATTGGCCGTTATACCGGCTCACTGACCTCGACCAAGCTCAAAGTCACTGGCATTGACCTTTTTTCAGCAGGCGACTTTTTAGGTGGCGAGGGCACTGAAGAAATCGTGATGAGCGACCCGTTCGGCGGCGTCTATAAAAAACTCGTCATCAAGGATGACAAACTGATCGGTGCCTGCCTGTATGGCGACACCGTCGATGGCAGTTATTACTTCAAGCTGCTGCGCGACGGCCGCAGCGTCGGCAACATTCGCGACAAGCTGATGTTCGGCGAGTCCAACATCGGCGACACCGGCCACGAAGGCCACAGCAAGGCCGCCGCCATGGCCGACACCGACGAGGTCTGCGGCTGCAACGGCGTGACCAAAGGCACGATTTGCAAAGCCATCAAGGAAAAAGGCCTGTTCACGCTCGACGAGGTGAAGAAGCACACCAAGGCCAGCGCGAGTTGCGGCTCCTGCACCGGGCTGGTCGAGCAGATACTGATGTTCACCGCCGGCGGCGACTATTCGGCCACGCCCATGAAGAAAGCCCTGTGCGGCTGCACCGACCACAGCCACCAGGAGGTGCGCGACGCCATCAAGGCCAACAAGCTGCTGACGATTGCCGACGTTTACCTGTTTCTGGCGTGGCGCACCCCCAACGGCTGCGCCAGCTGCCGCCCGGCCGTCAACTACTACCTGTTTTCGACCTGGCCAAAGGATGCTAAGGACGATCCACAGAGCCGCTACATCAACGAGCGCAGCCACGCCAACATCCAGAAAGACGGCACCTACAGCGTGGTTCCGCGCATGTGGGGCGGCCACACCACGCCCGACGAGCTGCGCCGCATTGCCGATGCCGCCGACAAGTACAAAATTCCCACCGTCAAGATCACCGGCGGCCAGCGCATCGACCTGCTCGGCGTGAAGAAGGACGACCTGCAAAACGTCTGGAAAGACATCGGCATGCCGAGCGGCCATGCCTATGCGAAGGCCCTGCGCACCGTGAAGACTTGCGTGGGCAGCGAATGGTGCCGCTTCGGCACGCAAGACAGCACGCAGATGGGCAAGGACCTGGAGCGCGCGATGTGGCGCATGTACGCGCCGCACAAGGTGAA
>JBKJOH010000199.1:0-4337 GCA_046593295.1 Polaromonas sp.
CTGATTGGCCCATCAGGCTGCGGCAAGACCACGCTGCTACGGGCGGTGGCAGGCCTTGAACGCGCCAGCGCGGGCAGCATCACGCTGGATGGTGAACTGGTCAGCAGCAGCACCGAACACCGCGCACCTGAAGCACGGCGAATTGGCATGGTGTTTCAGGACTACGCGCTTTTTCCGCACATGGATGTGGCCCACAACGTGGCCTTTGGTATCCACCACCTGCCCAGCGCAGAGCGCAAAGCGCGGGTGGCCGAAGTGTTGGCGTTGGTGGGGCTTCAGGCGAGCGGTCAGCGCTTTGCGCACGAGCTGTCTGGTGGCCAGCAGCAGCGCGTGGCACTGGCTCGGGCGCTTGCGCCGCGCCCTCGCCTGCTGCTGCTTGATGAGCCGTTTTCAAACCTCGACATCGATTTGCGTGAACGCCTGGCGCACGAGCTGCGCAATATTTTGAAAGCCGCACAGGCCACTGCGCTGTTCGTCACGCACGACCAGCTTGAAGCCTTTGCCATGGGCGACGTGATTGGTGTCATGCAATCTGGTGAGCTGCACCAGTGGGAGGACGCCTACAGCATCTATCACCGCCCTGCCACGCGCTTTGTGGCCGACTTTATCGGACATGGCGTTTTTGCGCCCGCCACGATTGCGCAAATTGGCGCGGATGTCGTGGTGCAAACCCCGCTTGGCAACCTGACAGACGTGCTTGAATGCCCGCTGCCCGCTGCCTTCCCGGATGGCAAATGCGACGTGCTGCTACGCGCCGACGACATCGTGCATGACGACGACGCACCGATCAAAGCCGAGATCATCCGCAAGGCCTTCAGGGGTTCCGAGTTTTTGTACACGCTTCGCCTTGCAGGCGGGCAAACGGTATTGGCCCATGTGCCCAGCCATCATGACCACCGCATTGGTGAGTGGATAGGCATACGCGCCGAGGTAGACCATGTGGTGACTTTTGCGCGTGCCTGAAAATACTGGTGGCAAAACATACCCTTCGGGTTTTTCGGTGAATGCGAATAATTCCTATTCGTGGTTTAAAATAAGCTTCTCATCACTTCAACCCCGACCGGAATCATGCTGAAAAACCTGCTCAAACCAACGCTTCCTGCCCTGCTTGCTGGCCTCGCCATCTTTGCCTTAAGCCCGGTGATGGCACAAGACCAAGTGCTCAATTTGTACTCTGCCCGCCACTACTCCACTGACGAGGCCCTGTACAGCAACTTCACCAAGGCCACCGGCATCAAGATCAACCGCGTGGACGCAGACGACGCTGGCATATTGGCGCGGCTCAAGGCTGAAGGCGCAGCATCGCCCGCCGACGTGATTTTGCTGGTCGATGCCGCCCGCCTGTACAAGGCTGAGGTGGACGGCCTGTTCCAGCCCATCAAATCGCCAGCTCTGGAAGCTGCGATTCCCGTCCAGTACCGCGCCAAGGCCACGCCTGAGGGCACGCCATGGTTTGGCTACTCAACCCGCGCCCGCGTGATTGTTTATGACAAGCTCAAGGTCAAGCGCGAAGACGTGGACAGCTATGAAAAGCTGGCCGCACCGCAAAACAAGGGCAAGCTGTGCATACGCTCTGGCTCGCACCCCTACAACCTGAGCCTGTTCGGCGCAGTGACCGAACACCTAGGCCCGGTCAAGGCCGAAGAATGGCTCAAGGGCATGGTCGACAACCTGGCACGCGCACCCAAGGGCGGTGACAGCGATCAGATCAAAGCCGTCGCCTCTGGTGAGTGCGGCATTGGGGTGACAAACACCTACTACATGGCACGCATCCTGCGCTCGTCCAGCCCCGAGGACAAGGCTATCTCAGACCGCGTCGGCGTGGTGTTCCCGAATCAAAACTCATGGGGAACACATGTGAATATTGCGGGCGGTGGCATGGCCAAAAATGCAAATAATCCGGCCAATGCGATCAAGTTTCTGGAATACCTGGCCAGCCCGCAAGCACAAGACTATTTTGCCAACGGCAACAATGAATGGCCCACGGTGGCAAGTGTACAAATTACGAATCCAGCCCTGAAAGCGATGAGCAACGGCAACTTCAAAAGTGAAACCATACCGGTCAGCGTGATTGGTGCCAATCAGACCAAGGTGCAGCAAATGCTGGATCGGGTAGGTTTTAAATAAACTCAAGCGCTATTAATTCAGTAGCTGGTAACGCCCGTATTTATTGGGCTGTAGCCATTTTTATGCCTTAAAAATGGCCAAATTTGATGTCTAGAATACGCAAGATGCCAAAACAGCTAAACCCCGCGGAGCGCCGTAACATCCTCATGCAGCGCATGTGCCCAGGCGCGGCGGTCGCGGCCATCACACTGCTCTGCAGCGCCTACCCACACATTGGCCACCAGCGCGTCGGCGCGCAGTGTGCGCCAGATAGAAGCTTGCAAGGTGTCGTCGCCGACGTAACTGGGTACGCGGGTGTGCTGACCTGCGGTATCGGTAAAACGCAAGGCCAGGGGCTGCACGGGTGCGTCGCTGGATATGGCGGCCTGGATTAAATTGGCGTGAAACGGCAGCAGGTCTTCACCATAGCCTGTGGTGCCTTCAGGGAACACCGCCACCATATCGCCATCACGCAGCGCTTCGGCCACATGGTGTACCACGCGCATCGCGGCGCGGCGGCTTTCGCGTTCTATGAAAAGTGTGTCGCCGCCTATGGCAAGGCGACCAATCAGGGGCCAGTGTTTGACATCCGCTTTTGATACAAAACGGCAGCGGCATACGGCGTGCAGCACGCTGATGTCGAGCCACGAAATATGGTTGCACACCAGCAGCAGCGGGCCATGCGTGGGCGGCGTGCCGTGCAGCTTGACGCTGATGCCGATGATGCGCAGCAGCTGGTTTGACCACGCCTGAATGTGCTCAAACCGCTGCGTTGAATCAAGCCTGCCGAAGCGGGTGTAGATCATGAATAAGCCACCGCCGATGTGAAGCAGCGCACGCAGCAGTCGCCCAGCGGCGCGCAGGTTTTCTTTCATGTTATTTTTAGGCTACTTTTTATGCCGCTTCAAACGCCACGCGCCCACCCACCAGCGTGCAACGCACTTTGGCTGGTAGCTGATAACCAGAAAACGGTGTGTGCTTGCCCTGGCTGCGCAGGGCGTTGGGCTCGACTGTCCATTCGGCTGCGGGGTCGAACACGCAAACGTCAGCCACACCACCCACCACCAGCTTGCCAGCGCTCGCATCAAACGAGGCTAGCGCTGGGCCTAACACGCGGGCGGGCTCGCAGGTCAGCACGGCAAGCGCTCGCATCAAATTGACCGCCCCGCCCTTGCTGTCAACATGCCACTTGCAAGCCAAGGACAACAGCAGCTCAAGCCCTGTGGCACCGGGCTCTGCCTCGGCAAACGGCAGCGTCTTGGCATCTTCATCGACCGGTGTGTGGTCGGAGACCAGCGCATTAATCGTGCCCTCCAGCAGGCCCTTGAGGATCGCGTCGCGGTCGCGCTGCTGGCGCAATGGCGGGTCAAGCCGCATACGACTATCAAAGTAACCGATGTCGGTATCCGTCAGGTGCAGGCTGTTGATGCTGACATCGCACGTCACTGGCAAGCCCTGCGCTTTTGCCTCGGCCACCAGTGCCACACCCGCCGCACTGCTGATGCGGCAAATATGCACGCGCGCCCCGGTGGCCCGCATGATCTCAAAAATCACATGCAGCGCAATGGTTTCTGCGGCCACCGGCACACCACTCAAACCAAGCCGCGTGGCCAATGCACCGCTGGCGGCAACGCCTGTACCCAAATACATTTCTTGTGGCCGCAGCCACACGCTGTAGCCAAAGCTCGCGGCATACTGCATCGCACGCAACAGCACCTGCGTGTTGGCCAGCGGAACCTCAGCCTGGCTAAAGCCAACGCAGCCCGCCTCGGTCAGCTCGACCATTTCGGTCAGCGCCTCACCTTTGAGCGAGCGGGTCAAAGCACCCAGTGGGAAGACGCGCGACTGGTGCAGTTTTTCAGCGCGAAACTTGAGCATTTCAACCAGGCCGGGTTCATCGAGCACCGGATCAGTGTCGGGCGGGCACACCAGGCTGGTCACACCACCGGCAACTGCTGCTGCCAGCTCGCTCTCCAGCATGCCTTCATGCTCATAGCCCGGCTCGCGCAGGCGGGCCGACAAATCAATCAAGCCAGGCGCAACGATGCAGCCAGTGGCATCAATGATTTTGGCAGGCGTGAAGTCAGCCGGTACGTCGCCGATAGAAACGATGCGACCCCCGGCGATAGCGACATCGGCCTTTTGATCAAGGCCGGAAGCCGGGTCCATGACACGGCCATTTTTAATAAGTATTTTCATAGGGTACTCCCTGTAGCAAATCGCGCGGCGCC
>JBKJOH010000308.1:0-8653 GCA_046593295.1 Polaromonas sp.
GGCTTGTCCGGGTAGGCGGCAAAGGCGTTGCTGGCGATGAGAGATGTTGCTAAAAAGGTGATGGCTAAAAAAATTTTCATGATGCTTCAAATAAGCTGGTTAAGTCGTTCAATGATAGCCATTACCTGCAAAACGTCGTCCCACGCGAGACACCTTTTTATCAGGAGCTTCCCCGTTGCGGGGTGGTCAAAGTGCGGGTAGGCTGTGGTGATCTTTTGGAGCGCTACCCTTGTCACACTCAACTTCCTCGTTTCCCCCGCATCAGCGCCACTACGCTGTTTGGCCTAAACGCATTCCGCGCAACATCACCGCGCCCGCCACATCGTTGTGGCAAAACCTGGCCATCAATGCGCTGCGTTTTCCTGACAAGCCTGCGTTGGTCTTTTTTGACCGTACTTTGACTTACCGCCAGGTATTGAATCAAGCCGAGGCACTGGCCGCAACGCTGGCACGCATGGGCGTCAAAAAAGGCGACCGGGTGGTGCTGAACATGCAAAACTGTCCGCAGTGGGTGGTGGCGCATTTTGCTATTTTGCGAGTCAATGCGGTGGTGGTGCCTGTTAACCCGATGAACCGGGCTGAGGAGCTGAAGCATTACGTTCTCGACCCAGACGCCAAAGTTGCCATTACGTCCGCTGACCTGGCTGCCGAGCTGGCCAAGGCCAATGCGCAGCTCTCGGCCACTGAGCGATTGAGCCATGTCATCGTCACCCATTACAGCGATGCGTTTGATATGTCGTCGCCCGATGCCGCCATGCCTGAGGCTTGGGGCAATTGGTTGGGCACACGGCATGTGCTTCCGGCTATTGATGGCGGTCAAGTGGTGTCTTGGGTTGATGCGCTGGCGGGTGGCACGGCAGACCTGCCAGTTCATACCGCAACCCCGCAAGACCTGGCTGTGCTGCCCTACACAAGCGGCACCACTGGCTTGCCTAAGGGCTGCATGCACACGCACGCCAGCATGATGCACAACGCGGTGGCGACTGCGCTGTGGGGCAGCACCCATTTTGAGAATGTCATTTTGTCGGTTGTGCCGATGTTTCACATCACCGGTATGGTGTCGGTGATGCACGCGTCGATGTACGGCGGTACCACGCTGGTCATCATGCCGCGTTGGGACCGCGAGCTGGCAGGGCATCTCATCAGCCGCTGGCGCGTCACGCACTGGACCAACATACCCACGATGGTGATTGATCTTTTGGCCAGTCCTAACTTCGATAAATTTGATGTGAGTAGCCTGGTTTATATCGGCGGTGGCGGAGCTGCCATGCCCCAAGCCGTGGCGCAGCGTTTGTTCGACAGCTATGGCCTGCATTACGCTGAAGGCTACGGCCTGACAGAAACCGCAGCGCCATCCCACAGCAACCCTCACGACAGAACCAAGCAGCAGTGCCTGGGCGTGCCCTTCATCAGTTGTGATGCGCGGGTGATTGACCCGACAACGCTAAAAGAAGTACCCCAAGGCGAGCAGGGCGAAATCATCATGAGCGGGCCGCAGATATTCCAGGGTTACTGGAAGCGGCCGGATGCAACGGCCGACGCCTTCATCGAACTCGACGGCAAGCGCTTCTTCCGCTCGGGCGACCTGGGGCGCATGGACGAGCAGGGCTACTTCTTCATCACCGACAGGCTTAAACGCATGATCAACGCGTCAGGCTTCAAGGTCTGGCCGGCAGAGGTAGAGGCGCTGATGTTCAAGCACCCGGCGATTCAGGAGGCCTGCATTATTTCAACCCGCGATGCGTACCGGGGCGAGACCGTCAAGGCAGTGGTCGTGCTGCGGGCTGCTGCAAAAGGCAACACCACGGCAGACGACATCATCAGCTGGTGCAAAGACAACATGGCCGCCTACAAATACCCGCGTGTGGTGGAGTTTGTGGACGTGCTGCCCAAGAGCGGCTCGGGCAAGGTGATGTGGCGGGCGTTGCAGGAGGCTGATTCCAATCCGCATTAAAAACGATAACTGCGTTGCTTCGCTTTGCCGTGCTACAGCACTGTCAGCAGCTTCGAGCCTTGTTCTCCTTTCTAATGCGAATTGGAATGAGCTTGCAAATGTCGGTAAGCACTAGATAGTTGCTATAAATTAAGTAGCATATTACGCCCGTATCTATTGGGCTACAGCCCTAAAAGCACCTAAAAAATCGACATTTCAGGTGCTCAAAACGGGTTTTAAGCCGAAACACGAAACAGAGCCCAACGCCTGCGGCGACAATATCGGCAGTATGAAAAATCTTCAAAACCCACCACAACCCGACACCCTTGACGACTGGCTGGCGCATTGCGAGCGACTGCACCCTGTGGGCATTGACATGGGGCTGCACCGCGTCAAAGCGGTGGCTGACCGCATGGGGCTTCACTTTGATTGCCCGGTGATGACGGTGGCCGGTACCAACGGCAAGGGCTCGACCTGCGCCATGCTGGAGGCGATTTTGTTGGAGGCGGGTTACCGCACTGGCGTTTACACCTCGCCGCATCTGGTGCATTTTGAGGAGCGCTGCCGGGTGCGCGGTGAGGTGGTCACTGCTGCTGGGTTTCTCGATGGCTTTGCAGCGGTTGAGGCTGCGCGGCTTCAGGGCGAAGAGATTTCGCTGACCTATTTTGAGTTCACCACGCTGGCCATTTTGAAGCTGCTGGCGGGCGCAAAACTTGACGTGGTGATTCTTGAAGTCGGCCTGGGTGGGCGGCTGGATGCGGTGAACATTCTGGATGCCGATTGCGCCGTCATCACCAGCATTGACCTTGACCACATGGAGTATCTGGGCAACACGCGCGAGGCGATTGGGTTTGAAAAAGCCGGCATCATGCGCGCCGGCAAACCTGTGGTGGTGAGCGACCCCATGCCGCCGCAAAGCATCATTGACCACGCAGCAAGCGTAGGGGCTGATTTGTGGCTCTTTGGCCAGGACTTTAATTTTTCGGGCGACAAGCAGCAGTGGGCATGGGTAGGCCGGGGCAGAAGGTATGCGGGCCTTGCCTACCCGGCGCTGCGTGGTGCCAATCAATTGATGAACGCATCAGGTGTGTTGGCGGCGTTGACGGCGGTGCGTGACTTGTTGCCTGTGACGGCGCAGGCGGTGCGCGTGGGCTTGTCTATGGTCGAGCTGCCGGGGCGCTTTCAGATCATTCCCGGCCAGCCGACGCTGGTGCTAGACGTGGCGCACAACCCGCATTCAGTCGCCGCGCTGACTGAAAACCTCGATGCAATGGGTTTTTACGCCTGTACCCACGCGGTGTTTGGTGCCATGGCCGACAAGGATGTAGGCCCCATGCTGGCGCGGATTGCACCGCTGATTGACAAGTGGTACTTCACCGATTTGCCCACGCCGCGCGCTGCCACTGGCGAGGTGCTTAAGGGCAAATGGGAGGCCATCAATACCCGTACAGATGTCACGGCCCATGCTTATTCAAGCCCCGAGCTGGCCCTGCAAGCCGCGATAGAGCGGGCAGACCCCGCTGATAGAATCGTGGTGTTCGGTTCGTTCTACACGGTGGGTGGTATTTTGAAGGTCGGCATACCGCGTCTTCTGGCCCCGCATTTACCCAAGAGTCTGGCGAGCTGACCGGCCAAACATCGCAATCAACCCGCCGCCGCAACGCCAAAAGAGCTCATCACAACCATGCCGCTTTTCAACTTTCGCCGGGCAGGCACTGCACCCGCCAACAACGCTGCCAGCGCATCGCCTGACAGCGTGGATGTGATTCGCAAGCGGGCCAAACATCGGCTGATAGGTGCATCTGTTCTGGTGCTGGTCGGCGTGGTGGGTTTCCCTCTGCTGTTTGACACGCAGCCCCGGCCCATCGCCATTGATATTCCGATTGAGATCCCCGGTAAAAACAGCGTCAAACCGCTGGTGATGCCAGCAAAACCCGAGGCCAATGTTTCGGCTGGCCCGGTTGGGGCCGCGCCAGCGCCTGTTGCTGCTGCATTGCCGGTTCCAGCGTCTGCACCGCCGTCCGAAAAAGTTGCCGCAGCTTCCAGCTTGTCATCGAAAGAAGGAATACTCACGGACAAAAAGGCGCTAGCGCCCGTGGCCCCTGTTTTGCCAGAGCCTAAACCTGAAACCAAAGCAGCAGCGAAACCCGCAGCACCGCTTGACGATGGCGCGCGCGTCAAGGCTTTGCTGGACGGGCAGGCGGCTGCAAACGCCGAAGCGCCCGCATCTGCCGCAGTCGAAGGCCGCGTGGTGGTGCAGGTGGGTGCGTTTGCCGATGCAGCCAAGGCTAGAGAGGTGCGCTTGAGACTTGAAAAAGCGGGCCTTAAAACCTACACCCAGGTGGCCGAGACCAAAGACGGCAAGCGCATACGGGTTCGCGTTGGCCCATTCGCTACCAAGGTCGAGGCCGACAAGGCTGCCAGCAAGATCAAGACGCTTGATTTGCCGGTTTCTATCCTGACCTTGTGAGCAGCTGGCAGAGTACGTGGCAGCTGTTGACTGGATTTTTCTCGGGGTTCTGGTTTTTTCCATGTTGTTGGGCGCGTGGCGCGGGCTGGTGTATGAGGTGTTGTCGGTGCTGGGCTGGGCGGCTTCTTTTTTCATCGCGCTGGTCTTTGCGCCGCAGGTAGCCAGCCTGTTGCCGATGCAGGAGGTGAGTGAGCCGGTGCGTTATGCGGCGGGTTTTGTGCTGGTTTTTATTGCGTCAGTATTTGCAGTAGGCCTGCTGGCTTTCATGCTTAAAAAACTGATTGAAGCGATTGGCCTGCGGCCGATTGACCGCACGCTCGGAGCCGCATTTGGCCTGGTGCGCGGTGTGATTTTGTTGCTGGCAGCAGCGGTGGTCATTAGCATGACGGCGCTCAAACAAAGCGCCTGGTGGCAAGAGTCAAAAGGTGCGGTGGCACTGGCGGCCACGCTTAAAGGCTTGAAGCCCATGCTACCCGAGAAGTTTGCAAAATATCTGAATTGAAATTGAATAAATCATGAGTACCAATTTATGTGTGGAATAGTCGGCGTTGTCAGCAAGGCCCCGGTCAACCAGTTGATCTATGACGGCTTGCTGCTCTTGCAGCATCGCGGCCAAGATGCGGCGGGCATCGTCACGCAGCTTGGGCGCAAGTTTTACATGCACAAGGCCAAGGGCATGGTGCGCGATGTTTTTCGTACCCGCAACATGCGCGCACTGCCGGGCAATGTCGGTCTGGGCCAGGTGCGTTACCCGACAGCGGGCAATGCCTTCAGTGACGACGAGGCCCAGCCGTTTTACGTCAACGCGCCGTTTGGCCTGGTGCTGTCGCACAACGGCAATCTGACGAATGCGGCTGAACTGAAAACCGAGCTGTTCATGACCGATCATCGCCACATCAATACTGATAGTGACTCCGAAGTGCTGCTCAATGTGTTGGCGCACGAGCTTGAAAAAACCACGCGCGGTTTGCCGCTCACGCCAGGGGCCGTGTTTGCAGCAGTGCGCGGCGTACACAAACGCATCAAGGGCTCTTACGCCGTGGTGGCCCTGATTGCTGGTCACGGTTTGCTGGCGTTTCGTGACCCCTTCGGCATCCGGCCACTGTGCATAGGCCATGGTCAGAATGAAGACGGCAAAACCGTGATGGTCGCCAGCGAGTCGGTTGCACTCGAAGGCACGGCGCACCAGTTTGACCGCGACATTGCACCGGGCGAAGCGGTGTTTGTGGATATGGACGGCAAGGTACACGCCGAGCAGTGCGCGGCCAACGCCAAATTAAATCCGTGCATTTTTGAGTTTGTGTACCTGGCACGGCCTGACTCGGTGCTCGATGGTATTTCAGTGTACCAAGCGCGTCTGAATCTGGGTGAAACACTGGCCAAGCGCGTTGTATCGACCGTGCCGCCCAATGAGATTGATGTGGTTATCCCCATCCCCGAATCAAGCCGCCCGAGCGCGACACAGCTGGCGCATCTGCTGGGCATTCCTTATCGCGAAGGCTTTGTCAAAAACCGCTACGTGGGCCGCACCTTTATCATGCCGGGGCAGGGCGTGCGCAAAAAATCCGTGCGCCAAAAGCTCAATGTGATTGCCAGCGAATTCAAGGGCCGCAACGTGTTGCTGGTGGATGACTCCATCGTGCGCGGCACCACCAGCCGCGAGATTGTGCAGATGGCGCGCGATGCCGGTGCCAAAAAAGTTTACTTGGCCAGCGCCGCGCCGCCGGTACGTTTTCCCAATGTGTATGGCATCGACATGCCGACCCCCGAAGAACTGGTGGCGCATGGCCGCACGGTTGACGAAATTCGCCAGGTGATTGGCTGCGATGCGCTTATTTATCAGGATGTTGACGGCATGAAGCGCGCCATTGGTTCGCTAAACACCAAGCTCGACGGTTTTGACGCTTCGTGTTTTGATGGCGTTTACATCACCGGTGACATCACGGCAGCCACGATTGCCAAAATGAACGAGCAACGTGGCGACAGCAGTGAAGAAGGCGGTCTGGACGTGTCGCGTCTGGCTTTGCCAAATCCACAAGAGGCTTGAGGGCACCTTGAAACTTTATTTTTACAGCAGCGCATGACTCAAAAAAAATTACCCGACAACCTGCACCGCGACACGCTGGCCGTGCGTGTTGCGCTTGACCGTAGCCAATGGGGTGAAAACTCTGAAGCACTGTATTTGACAAGCGGCTTCATACAGCCCGATGCTGAAACCTCGGCACGCCGTTTTGCCGGCACTGAAGACGGCTACACCTACGGACGCACGTCGAACCCGACTGTTAGCAGCTTTGAGCGTCGCCTGGCCGCGCTCGAAGGCACAGAGTCCGCCATTGCCGCAGCCAGCGGCATGGGCGCGATACTGATGATGTGCATGGGGCTGCTCAAAGCGGGTGACCACGTCGTGTGCTCACGCTCGATGTTCGGTTCGACATTGACGCTGATTGGCCGCGAGTTCGGCAAGTTCGGTGTCGAGACGACGTTTGTCTCGCAGACCGATGTGGCGCAATGGAAAGCCGCACTGCGCCCCACCACCAAGCTGCTGTTTGCCGAAACACCGACCAACCCGCTCACCGAGGTGTGCGACATCGCCGCGCTGGCCGACCTGGCGCACAGCGTAGGCGCTTTGCTGGCCGTTGACAACTGTTTTTGCTCGCCCGCATTGCAGCGGCCTGCCGAGTTGGGCGCGGACCTGGTGATGCATTCGGGCACCAAGTACCTAGACGGCCAGGGCCGCGTGATGGCGGGTGCTTTGTGCGGGCCATCAAAACTCATCGTCGATGTGTTTGGCCCGGTCGTTCGCACAGCCGGCATGACGCTGTCGCCGTTTAATGCATGGGTGGTGCTCAAGGGGTTGGAGACGCTCGGCATCCGTATGCAGGCGCAATGCGTCAATGCGCTGGCGGTTGCCCGCTGGCTGGAGACGCAGCCCGGTGTTGCGCGGGTCTACTACCCTGGCCTGGCCTCGCACCCGCAGCACGATCTGGCCATGCGCCAGCAATCCGGCATGGGTGGTGCGGTGGTGTCGTTTGATGTGAAGGGTGAGGGCGAGGTAGGAGGCGAGAAAGGCGGCGCTGATACAGCGCGCGCCAATGCGTTCCACGTCATCAACAGCACGCAGGTTTTGAGCATTGCCACCAATCTGGGCGATACCAAAACCATCATCACCCACCCTGGCACGACATCACATGGTCGGCTTACAGAAGCCCAACGCCAAGCCGCAGGCATCAGTCAGGGGCTGATTCGCGTAGCGGTTGGCCTTGACCATATTGAAGACATCAAGGCCGATCTGCTGCGCGGCTTAAGCACTCTTGCATGATCACGCTCGCATGACACAAAAAACACGCACCCGTTTTGCCCCGTCCCCGACCGGCTTTATCCACCTCGGCAATATCCGCTCCGCGCTTTACCCGTGGGCTTTTGCCCGCTCCACGGGTGGTGATTTTATTTTGCGGATTGAAGACACCGACCTTGAGCGTTCAAGTCAGGCGGCCGTCGATGTCATCATCGAAGGCATGCGCTGGCTGGGGCTGAACTACGACGAAGGCCCGTTCTACCAGATGCAGCGCATGGAGCGCTACAAGGCGGTGCTTGCCGAGTTGCAGGCCGCGGGCCACGTCTACCCCTGCTACATGAGTGTTGCCGAGCTCGATGCACTGCGTGAGCAGCAGATGGCCGACAAGCAAAAGCCGCGCTATGACGGCACCTGGCGGCCAGCACCCGGCAAGACCTTGCCAGCTATTCCCGCAGGTGTGCAGCCCGTGCTGCGCTTTAAAAATCCGCAGGGAGGCTCGGTGGTATGGGACGACAAGGTCAAGGGCCGCATCGAAATCAGCAACGATGAGCTGGATGACCTGGTGATTGCCAGGCCAGCGCAAAACGGTGAAGCGGTGGGCACACCCACCTACAACTTCTGCGTGGTAGTTGACGATATGGACATGGGCATCACCCATGTCATTCGCGGCGATGACCACGTCAACAACACGCCGCGCCAGATCAATATCTTTCGTGCGCTCGGCAAAGAGGTGCCCGTGTATGCGCACCTGCCCACCGTGCTCAACGAGCAGGGCGAAAAAATGAGCAAGCGGAGTGGCGCAAAGGCCGTTACGCAATACGCTCTTGAAGGCTACCTGCCCGATGCCATGGTCAACTACCTGGCGCGCCTCGGCTGGAGCCACGGTGATGATGAGATCTTCACGCGCGAACAATTTGTGCAATGGTTCAACCTTGATCACCTCGGCAAAAGTGCC
>JBKJOH010000324.1:0-4994 GCA_046593295.1 Polaromonas sp.
TGATGACCCACGCCTTCTTCAAGGCGCTGCTGTTCCTGGCGGCGGGTTCCGTCATCATGGGGGTGCACCACAATCAGGACATTCGCTGGATGGGCGGGCTGCGCAAGTACATGCCCATCACCTGGATCACGGCGCTGCTCGGCTCGCTGGCGCTGATCGGCACCCCACTGTTTGCCGGGTTCTATTCGAAAGACAGCATCATCGAAGCGGTGCATTTCAGCAACCTGCCGGGCGCCGGCTTTGCACACTTCGCGGTGCTCGCCGGTGTGTTCGTGACGGCCTTTTATTCCTTCCGCATGTATTTCCTGGTGTTCCACGGCAAGGAGCGTTTTGACCAGAACCCCGATGCCCATCACGACGACCTGCATGGCCATGATGCGCACCACGAGCCGCACAAGCCGCACGAGTCGCCCTGGGTGGTGACCGCACCGCTGGTGTTGCTGGCCATCCCGTCAGTCGTGATTGGCTTCATGAGCATAGACGCCATGCTGTTCGGCGACTTCCTGAAAGACGCGATCATCGTCAACGCGGCCAAACACCCGGCCATGGTCGAGCTGGCAAAAATATTCCATGGCCCGGCGCAGATGGCGCTGCACGGCTTGACGACCCTGCCGTTCTGGCTGGCGCTTGCCGGCGTGGCTTCGGCCTATTACATGTACATGGTGAATCCGGCCCTGCCGGCCGCCATCAAGCGCCGCGTCGAGCCGCTCTACACGCTGCTCGACAACAAGTACTACATGGATTGGTTCAATGAGAACGTGCTCGCCCGTGGTGCTCGCGCCCTTGGCATGGGCCTTTGGAAAGGTGGCGACCAAAAGTTGATTGATGGCTTGTTTGTCAATGGCTCTTGGAAAGTCGTGGGCTGGGTTTCCAGCATCGTGCGCCGCTTGCAGTCCGGCTACATCTACCACTACGCCTTCGGCATGATCGTTGGCGTTTTTGTGTTGATGACGTATTTCGTCTGGCTCAACAAATAACAGACAAGAATAAAAAGGAAGAACAAAAATGGGTTTGTTGAGCCTTGCCATCTGGACACCAATTATTTTCGGTGTCGTGTTGTTGGCGCTGGGTCGTGACGAGCAGGCACGTAGCGTGCGCTGGATCGCATTGATCGGTGCAGTAGCCAGTTTTCTGGTGACATTGCCTTTGTACGACGGTTTCAAGCTGGGCACGTCGGCGATGCAGTTTGTTGAAAAGGGCAGTTGGATACAGCGCTTCAACGTCAATTACCACGTCGGTGTTGACGGTATCTCGTTGTGGTTTGTGTTGCTCACCGCATTCATCAATGTGGTCGTCATCATCGCCAGCTGGGAAACCATCACCACGCGTGTCAACCAGTACATGGCCTCGTTTTTGATTCTGAGTGGCTTGATGATTGGCGTGTTTTCTGCATTGGATGGCCTGCTGTTTTACGTTTTCTTTGAAGCCACGCTGATACCGATGTACCTCATCATCGGCATCTGGGGTGGGCCCAACAAGATCTACGCGGCTTTCAAGTTTTTCCTGTACACGCTACTCGGCTCCTTGCTGCTGCTGGTGGCCTTTATTTATCTGTACAACAAGTCGGGCGGCAGTTTTGACATCCTGACATGGCACAAGCTGCCGCTGGGCAGCAGCATACAGACCTTGCTGTTCTTTGCCTTTTTTGCAGCCTTTGCCGTCAAGGTGCCGATGTGGCCGGTACACACCTGGTTGCCCGATGTACACGTTGAAGCGCCTACAGGCGGTTCTGCCGTGCTGGCGGCCATCATGCTCAAGCTGGGCGCCTATGGCTTTTTGCGCTTCTCCATGCCGATTGTCCCTGATGCCTCACGCGAGTGGGCGTGGCTGATGATTGCGCTCTCGCTTATCGCCGTGATTTACGTGGGTCTGGTTGCCTTGGTGCAGCAGGACATGAAAAAACTCGTGGCTTATTCGTCGGTCGCGCACATGGGTTTTGTAACGCTCGGCTTTTTCATCTTCAACGACCTTGGCGTTTCCGGCGGCATTGTGCAGATGATTGCCCACGGCTTTGTGTCCGGCGCGATGTTCCTGTGTATCGGCGTGCTGTATGACCGCGTGCATTCGCGTGAAATTGCAAGCTACGGTGGCGTGGTCAACACCATGCCGAAGTTCACGGCCTTTGCGTTGCTGTTTGTCATGGCCAACTCCGGTTTGCCGGCAACGGCCGGTTTTGTCGGTGAGTGGATGGTGATTCTGGGTTCCGTCAAAGCTAATTTCTGGTTGGGTTTCGGCGCTGCCAGTGCGCTTATTTTTGGCGCCGCCTACAACTTGTGGATGTTCAAGCGCGTCTACCTTGGCCCGGTGACCAACGATGATGTCAAAAACCTCAGCGACATCAACAGCCGCGAATTCCTGATGTTGTCGCTGCTGGCGATCACCGTGCTGTACATGGGTATTTATCCCAAACCTTTTACCGACGTGATGAACACGTCTGTCGCCGACCTGCTCAAGCACGTGGCGATGTCGAAGCTGAACTAATCCAGAACCCATCCAGAAAATCAAGATGATTGACAAACTCTCCTGGATCACGGTTTACCCCGAAATCGTGCTCCTGACAATGGCCTGCATTATTTTGTTGCTCGATCTGGCTGTCAAAACGCCGCAGCGTACCGTCACCTACGTGCTGTCCCTTTTGACACTGGCCGTGGTGGCTGCGATGGAAGCGGCTTATGCGGTGGGCGGTCAAACCCTTTACGGTTTTAGCAAGATGGTGGTGGTTGACCCTATGGGCTCATGGCTTAAATGTTTTGCCAGCATCGCGCTCATGGTGTCGCTGGTTTACGGACGGCCTTATGTGTTTGACCGCGACATGTTGCGCGGCGGTGAGTTTTTCACACTCAGCCTGTTTGCACTGCTGGGTATTTTTGTGATGATTTCGGGGCATAACTTCCTGGTCATTTACATGGGCCTTGAACTGCTCACCCTGTGCAGCTATGCATTGGTGGCCCTGCGCCGCGACAACGCTACGGCGACTGAAGCCGCCATGAAGTACTTTGTGCTGGGGGCTTTGGCTTCGGGCTTTTTGCTCTATGGTCTGTCCATGCTGTATGGCGCTACCGGCTCGCTCGACCTCAATGAAGTGTTCAACGCCATCGCCAGCCGTCAGGTCAATCATCAGGTGCTGGTTTTTGGTCTGGTGTTCATCGTCGCCGGGCTGGCCTTTAAGCTTGGCGCGGTGCCTTTCCACATGTGGCTGCCCGATGTTTATCAGGGTGCGCCAACCGCTGTCACTTTGCTGATTGGTGGCGCGCCGCAACTGGCCGCCTTTGCCATCTGCATTCGTTTGCTGGTCGAGGGCCTGTTGCCGCTGGCGATTGACTGGCAGCAAATGCTGGCCTTGATGGCGATTGGCTCCTTGCTGGTGGGCAATCTGGCCGCGATTGCGCAATCGAATCTAAAGCGCATGCTGGCGTTTTCAACCATTTCGCAAATGGGTTTCCTGCTACTGGGCTTGCTGTCCGGGGTGGTCAATGGCAACCAGCTCAATGCCGAGTCGGCCTATAGCGCTTCCATGTTCTATGTCATCACCTATGTGCTCACCACACTGGCTGCATTCGGCATCATCATGTTGCTGGCAAGGGCAGGGCACGAGTCTGAAGAGATCAGCGATCTGGCGGGCCTTAACCAGCGCAGCCCGCTGTATGCGGGCGTGATGGCGATTGCTATGTTCTCTTTGGCGGGTTTGCCGCCTGTAGTGGGTTTTTATGCCAAGCTGGTGGTGTTGCAGGCGCTGATTGCATCTGGGCAGACCAGCTATCTGGTGCTGGCTGTTTTTGCCGTGATGATGTCGCTGATTGGTGCTTTTTATTACCTGCGCGTCGTCAAGGTCATGTACTTTGATGCGCCACATGCGCATAACAACCAGCCGATTTCTGCACCTGCTGATGCCCGTGCTGTGCTGTCCATAAACGGGCTGCTCATACTGGTCATGGGCATCGTTCCTGGTGGCTTGATGACGCTGTGCGCGCAGGCTATCAGCAGCATCGTCAAGTCTTTGGGCGTGTAATGACTCAATCTACCTCAGTCTGGCTGCTCGTGCTGCTGGCCCTGCTGGCAGCGAATCTTCCATTTGTCAGCAATCGCCTGTTGACCGTGATTGCGCTAAAGTCGCCTAAAAATCTTGCCACGCGGCTGGCTGAGTTGGTGTTCTGGTATCTGGTGATCGGTCTACTGGGTCATTATCTTGAGCAGCGCGCCGGGCAGATTGCGCCACAGGGCTGGGAGTTTTATGCCATCACGGCAACGCTCTTCATTACCTTTGCATTTCCGGGTTTTACGTACCGCTACCTGTTCAAGCACAGACCATGAAAGTCCTCAACCTGCAGTGTACGCATCAGCATTCATTTGAAGGCTGGTTTGCGTCTGAGGATGATTTCCAGTCACAACTGGTACGCGGACTTGTCGAATGCCCGATGTGCGCCGACAAAGGCATTCAAAAAATGCCCAGCGCACCGCGGCTTAATTTCGGTGCGCAGCAAACGGCATCGACTGCCGCCAGCAACGCACCTGCTGCATCTGTTTCCTCAGCGGCATCCGTTGAAAATGCTGCCGCAGCATCGACTGAACTGGTTGCCAGTGCCTCTTCTGGTGCTAGTGCTGGCCCTAGCCACGAGCAGCAGGCGGCTTTCCTGAAAGCCCTGCGCCATGTGGTGGCCAATACCGAAGACGTGGGTGACAAGTTTGCAAGCCAAGCGCGGCGTATGCACTACGGCGAAGAGGAGGCCCGCAACATTCGTGGCCAAGCGACCCCGCGCGAGGCTATTGAGTTGATTGAGGAAGGCATTGCCGTGATGCCCCTGCCCATGCCAGCAGCGCTTAAAGAAACGCTGCAATAAAGGGTACTTCTATAAATTCATTTTTCGGGCGAATTGCGGCGTTGCGCGGAGGGTTATTGGGGTCAGACGCCAATTTCATTACGATGCAGAGCATCGCACCCGAAGGGCGTGCCAAGGGCACGATGAATTTGGACTCTGACCCCAATAACCCTCCGA
>JBKJOH010000013.1:0-6373 GCA_046593295.1 Polaromonas sp.
TTGCGAGTGGTCGCCAAGCGCTCTTGTGGTGATGGCTCAATTGGTGTGGGCATAACTTGGGCCGACATCACGCGGCCATCCGCAGGGCTTTGGCATCGCTGTCAATCTGGGCCTTCAGCTCCGGAAAGCGCTTGTTGCCGAATGGTTTTTGGGCCCGCAGCACAGCCGCCATGGTCAGCAGCAGGGCAACACCTGGCACTGCAAGCAGTACCCAGTGAAAGTGGTTGCCCAGTATGCCGAGCATCACTGCCGTGCCGGTCAGCCCGAGAAAAACCACGCCGGCCAAGGCCGCCACAAGCCACGCAATCCCCCTTTTCAAAACTTCTTCGCCTGCATCCGTTGCTTCCTTAGCAAACAATGAACCATAGGCCGCAACATGGTCTGCTACGAGGTCAGGTCTTTGTATCAGCGTTGAAAAAAGAGGATGCAGCATGGGAATAGGGTGAAGCGGATGACCGAATCAGAAGCGAGCCAAGAACGAGTCAACGATGATGGCGGTGGCGTGCGGCTGAGACCAGCAGGGCCACAGCCGCACCGACTGCCGCAGCAATCATCACCGAGCGCAGGGGCTGCTCTGCTACGTACCGGCTGGTGGCATCGCTTGCACGACTCATGGACTGTTGCGCACGGTCTTTGGCCTGGGCCGCCATGTCAAGGCTTTGGCGGGCCATCTTTTGCGCTTTTGCCGTAAGCATGTCTACCATTGGGTCGATGTTCTCGCGAAGCGTGCGAACCTTGTCCTCAGCCTTGTCGAGTTTGTCGTTTGCGAAGTCGCGCGTGGCCTCAATGGCATTGCCAGCCGATTGAAGCAAGCCGTCTGAAGCCTGGTGAACCTGGGGCGCAACATTGGCTGCATCGATGGCGAATTTTGAAGCGGTGGGGTTCATGTGAAGTCCTTTAGGTGGTTAAAGCGGTTAAGCGGGTTGGATTGACAGTGGCGGAAAAGGGGGAAGGGAAAGGGGTTTGAATCGTTTAGATCGTTTAAAACTGTATGGCCTCAGTTCTTGCGAACCAGACTGACGACAAAACTGATCACGGCCATGATGGCGAAAATAAAGAACAGGATTTTGGCGATTTCAACCGCACCTGCTGCGATGCCGCCAAAGCCGAAAACGGCGGCGATCAACGCGATCACCAGAAAAATAACCGAGTAGTGCAACATCTTGAAACCTCCTTGTAGGTTTAAAACACATGCTGCAAGGTTAATGTTGCGGTCAGTTTTTCATCGTCGGCTGGAGCCTTGGGCCGCTGTCAGCGCTGAGGATGATGCAGCGTAGGAAGACACTGACCCCAAAAACTTCCCCGATCAAGTCGTCTTTGGCAGCACCGCATAGATGCGGGTGCCGCTGCCTTTTTCGCTGGTCACGGTCAGGCGCCCGCCGGACGCTTCGACCCGGTGCCGCATACCGTTCAAGCCGTGGCTGTTGGGTACAACCTCGCTGACATCAAAACCCTTGCCGTTGTCATGGACTTCGATGGTGATGTAGCTTTCCATGTTTTGCAGGCTGATGATGATTTGAGTCGCCTCGGCATATTTGCCAATGTTGGTCAGCGACTCCTGCACCAGGCGATACACGGTCAATTGGTCTGAGCCACCCAGCTCGACCTGTTCAAGGTCAGTGGTGATGGACAGGCCGGAGTGCTCCTCAAACTCGCGCGCCAGAATTTCAAGCGATGCCACCAGGCCCAGGTGCGTCAGCGACGATGGCCGCAGGTCTTCAACAATGCGGCGCTTCAGGGCAATGCCGCTGTTTAGAGTGTTGTTTAAATGCGCCAGGCGCTCCAGCACCTCGGGCAGGTTGGGCGGCAGGCGTGATTTGAGCCGGGCCACATCGAGTTTTGCGGTGGTTAACAGCGCGCCCAGCTCGTCATGCAGTTCGCGCGCCAGATGACCGCGTTCGTCTTCTCGCGCATTTTGCAGGTGCGTCGCCAGCTCGGCCAGCCTGGCGGTACGCTCCCTGACTTGCAAATCGAGCTGATCCCGCTCGCGTTGCAGCGAGTTCTTTTCGCGCTGGCCGGACTGGAACAAGGATTGCGTCTGCTTGAGGTAGCTGTAAAAAGCCAGCAAGCCGCCAAGGGCCATGATGGCGATGCCAATGCGCGAGAGCTGCAAGGACTGATGAATCTTGGCCTGCCCCTGCTCCATCCTTTGAATGCTGATGGCGGTCAGTTTGTTGCCCTGCTCGCGTATCGCGTCCATCTGCTGCTTGCCCACGTCTGTGGTCAATACAAACTTCCAGGCATCGGTTTTGCCTTCCTTGCGCATACGTAGCGTCAGTTCCATTTCGGCCAGCTTGCGCGACACATTGCGCGACATGACGGCAAACTCTGCAAGCTCATTCGGGCGGCTTGAGGTCATCAGGCGCAGCGTGTCGAGCGTCTGGTTCACATCATTTAGCGCCAGGTTATAGGGCTCGAGGTAGCGCTCATCGCCCGTCAGGAGGTAGCCGCGTTCCCCGGTTTCTGCATCCAGCATTTGTTGCAGCAATTTGTTGATGACGGTGCGGTTGCTCTGTGCTTCTTCGATTTGCAGCATCGCAGCGGTGGAGCCCTGAAAAGCGGCCTCGTTGACGAAGATCAGCAGCGCAGCAACCAGCACCGCCAGCGGCAGACTGATGACCATTCCTGGGAGTGCGAATTTTTTCATGTCAAGGTGTGCCGGAATTTTGATTGCGGTGTTTGTGAGATATTCGACAATAATCTGTGTTGACAGTTAATGCGGCAAGCCAATGAGGTTGCCCTTTGTAAATGTCCTGAGCGCCATTACTTGTTATGGCGCGCCTCATCCCTAACCCAGCGCGAAAGACAGCAACATGATTAGAATTGGAATTGTTGACGACCATGCCATCGTCAGGTCGGGGCTTAAGCAATTTTTCTCCGACCATGTGGACTTGCGCGTGGTGGGTGAGGCGGGCAATGGCCGCGAAGCCATCGACCTGGTGCGCAATGTCGAGCTCGACATTCTCGTGATGGACTTGTCCATGCCCGGCCAAAGCGGGATTGACGCGCTGGCCATGATCCGTGCCAAGGCACCTGATGTGGGCATTCTTATACTGAGCGGTTACCCGGAAGAGCACTACGCGGTAAACTTGATCCGTCAGGGTGCCAGCGGTTACCTCAACAAGGAATGCGACCCGTCGGAAATTGTGGACGCGATCCGTGTGATTTCTCTTGGCAAGCGCTACATCACGCCGACGGTAGCAGAACTGCTGGCGCAGCAATTGAATCGGCCCAACGACATGGCGGCGCATGAGCAATTGTCGGAGCGAGAGTTTCAGGTGTTCCTCAAACTCGCCAAGGGCGAGACTGCTGGTGATATTGCCAAGACGCTGTCTCTCAGCGTCAAAACCGTCAGCACTTACCGAACCCGTGTGATGGAAAAAATGAGTCTGGCTTCCAACAGCGACCTGACCTACTACGCGCTGAAAAACAAGCTGATTGATTGAGCGCGTGTAACGCGCCGTCACTGGGTTATTGGGCTCTGACCCCAAAAACCCCCGGGTTTTGATCGGCGCGCCAGTGGCGATGTCGCACATCATTGCGCGCCGATGTGCTCGTCTGCGTTGTTGGCGCGTTGCGCCACGCAATAGGCCAGCAGCGCATCAATTTCGTTGGATTTGTCGAAGACTGCGTCTACCCCCAGTTGGGCGCAGCGCTTGCGGATGTCGGAGGTAGCAAAGTTGCTCAGAACCACCACCTTTTGCTGCGGGCTGCGTTCCCCGCACGCATGGAGCACGCCCAGGCCACTGCCCTGTTTGAGAAATAAATCGACGATGGCCAGATGCCAAGCGTTCTGGCTGTCGGTCAGCCAGACTTTGGCATCGTTTTCGTTGTCTGTTATTCCAGCAACCTCGACGTTGGCCAATTCTTCAAGCGTCGCAATCAGGTTTTCTCGAATAATCGGGTTGTCTTCGACGAGGTAGGTCTTCAGTCTCACTGCTCAAATCCGGTTAGGGTGCATGACTTTCGGATGGGTGCCAACGCGCGCCGATCACGAATAAAAGCGCTTCTATTTATTTATTTATTTATTTGTTTTGCTATGTATCCGCACATTGATGACTATTCTGACAGCATCACCTCAGCATCCTTGTAGGATATTTACTACCTGAAGGTGTAGGTACAGGCCCACGTGCGGCGTGGCACTTGTCCCTTGCAGGCAGTTGGCGCTTCTGGGACATTGATGCAATCTGTCTTTGGATGCCAGCAGCATGAACACCTCTACCGCAAGCTCTACTTCCACTTCTGGCTACCATTGGCCGATTCTTCACCGGGTGCTTGCCGGCATTGCGGCTTTTCTGCTGGTCATGGTGCTGCTGGTTCTTTTCTTTCCGTGGGACATGTTGCGTGGCCCCATCAATCGTTATGTCTCGGACCAGTTGGGCAGGCGTTTTGAAATCACCCGGCACCTTTCGGTCGATCTGGGCAGAACCACGACAGTGCGGGCAGACGGGCTGGAGTTTGCCAACCCAGCGTGGGCCAAAGAGCCCTATCTGGTCAAGGCCACCACTGCCGAGTTTGATGTCAAGCTGTTGCCTCTGCTGTTTGGCAAGGTTGAGCTGCCCAGGGTGTCGCTGACTGAACCGCAACTGGGGCTGCAAATCGAGCCTGATGGCCGCCGCACCTGGGCGTTGTCGCGCGACACCTCTGATCCATCTGCAAGCCCGAACATAGGCGCTTTGATAGTTGAGAACGGCATCGTCAAATACCTGGCAGCGGCGCAGGGTGCCGACATCGTGGCCCAGTTCTCGCTTGCCGCAGATGGCGGCCTTGCATCTACAGGTAGCAGACCCTTGCCACTGGCCTACAAGGCCTCGGGCAAGTGGCGCAACGAAGCGTTTACGGCCAGCGGGCGAACCGGCGGTGTGCTGCAACTGAGCAAGGACGTCACGGAATCTTTTCCCGTGGAGATCAATGCCGCCACAGGCAAAACCACCTTGAGCGCCAAAGGCTCGATTGAAAACCTGCAGGCATTCAGCGGGCTGGACGCGACCTTCGATATTCAAGGCCGAAACCTTGAGGAGCTCTACAAACTTGCCGGTGTGGTGTTGCCGTCCACGCCGCCCTACAAATTGCGCGGCAAGCTCGGCAAGCTCGGCAAGCTCGGCAAGGTCTGGACAGCCAGCCAGATGCAGGGCGTTCTTGGCAGTTCGGATGTTGCTGGTGAATTGAGTTTCGATACCTCGGCTGTAGTGCCGTTGCTGACTGGAAAAGTGCAATCAAAATTATTGGACTTTGTAGACCTGCGTCCGGTGATTGGCTTGAGTGTCAAATCATCGCCCGCGATGGCCAGCTCAACCGTGGCCAGCGGTAACGCGAAGAAAGTTGACCCTGCGAAGTCGATGATGCCTGCACCAGCCAACAGCGGGCGCAAGGTGTTGCCAACCGCCACGCTTGACCTAGTGCGGCTCAAGGCCATGAACGCCGACGTGATTTATAGCGCAAAGGCTATTCGCCACGTTGAACAGTTGCCGCTCGACAGCGGTTCGGTACATGTCAGGCTGACAAACGGTGTGTTGCAGCTTGACCCCATCGCGCTTGGTGTGGCGGGTGGTTCGCTGGCCGGAAAAATCAGCGTTGACATCAATGTCGTCCCCGCCGCTGTTGAGACCCGGCTGGCGGTACGCGGCGTGCAGCTCAACCAGTTGTTCCCGACGATTGAAAACACCAAAACCGCATTTGGAAAAATCAGCGGACAGATTGACTTAAAAGGGCGTGGCAACTCTGTGGCGCAAATGCTGGGGTCTGCATCAGGCGATGTAGCCCTGCTGATGGGCAAGGGCGAAATCAGCAACATACTGCTTGAGTTCATAGGGCTTGATGGTGGCGAAGTCATCAAGTTCTTCATCGCCGGTGACCGCAACGTCAAGCTACTGTGCGCCGCTGCTGCGTTTGAAGTCAGGCAGGGTTTGATGAGCAGCAAAACCATGCTGCTTGACACCACCGATACCGTGATCCACGGTACGGGCCAGGTCAACCTGGCCAATGAAACGCTGGGCATCACGCTCAAACCCGAGCCCAAAGACCGCAGCATACTGAGCTTTCGCTCGCCTTTGAAGATAGGTGGCACGTTTGATTCGCCATCTGCGGGGCCGGACAAGCTGGCGCTGGGCGCGCGCGCCGGAGCGGTGATTGCGCTGGGTCTGCTCAACCCTTTGCTGGCATTGGCAGCGACCATTGAAACAGGCCCTGGCCAGGATTCCGATTGCCGCGCCACGCTGGCGCTGGCGGCAGACCCGAAAGCAAAGGCGCAGGCTATCGTTAAAGGTGTGACGCAGCCAGCTTCAGCTTCGACATCGACATCAACATCAACATCAACATCAACATCAACATCAACAGTATTGCCAGCACCAGTTGCCAAACGGGTACCTGCTAC
>JBKJOH010000340.1:0-3945 GCA_046593295.1 Polaromonas sp.
TCCCTGCCGCCGCCCGACCCCAAGGCACCGAGCAGCGACCCGGCGCAGGCCCAGCGCGAGGAAATGCGCAAGCAGCTCATCAAGATACTGGCCGAAATTGAAAAACGCATCAGTGAAGAAAATGCGCGGCCCAAAAAGCGCTACATCAGCCCGGCCACTCGCGAAGAGGTTTACGCGGTTTACTACGACAGCCTGCGGCGCAAAATTGAAGACAAAGGCACCAGCAACTTCCCTGAACTGGCGGGCCGCAAGCTGTATGGCGAGCTGACGATGATCGTCACCGTCAACTTCGATGGCCGCATATTGGCTGCCGAAGTGGTTGAAACTTCGGGTAACTTAACGCTTGACCGCCGGGCGCAAAGCATTGTCAGAAACACCGGCCCGTTTGCAAAATTTACCGACGCGATGCAACGCAAGGCCGATCAGATTATGGTGGTGTCGCGCTTCAAGTTCAACCGTGATGAAACGCTTGAAACCAAGCTCACGAATCGCTAGCGGCAGATGAAAGCCGTATGAAAGGTCTGCTACGCTTTTTAGGTTTGGTGCTGCTAGCAGGGCTGGCCCTGCAGCTTTATTTTGTTGGTCGCATTGCCTTGATGACGGTACTGAACCCCGAATCAACCGCCTTCCAGCGCTCTGAAGCGTACCGGGTGGCAAGAACCACAGGCAGCCTCAAATGGCGGCAGCAGTGGGTACCCTACGCGCAAATCTCAAGTAACCTCAAACGCGCGGTGATTGCGTCTGAAGATGCCAGCTTTGTAGAACACGATGGCGTGGACGTTGAGGCACTGGAAAAAGCCTGGGACAAAAATGCAAAAGCCGAACAGCGGGTGCAGCAGTCGACCAGCAAACCCAGTATCGACAAATCCGCTGCAACGCAAGGCGTCAAAAAAACACCCAAAATTGTGGGTGGTTCCAGCATCACGCAGCAGCTGGCGAAAAATCTTTTTCTCTCTAGCGAGCGCACGCTGCTGCGCAAAGGCCAGGAGCTGATGTTGACCCTGATGCTCGAAGCGTTGTTAAGCAAAGAGCGCATTCTGGAAATTTATCTCAACAGTGTTGAGTGGGGCGAAGGCGTGTTTGGCGCAGAGGCCGCCGCGCAGCACTACTACCGCAAACCCGCTGCAAAGTTAAGCGCCTACGAGGCCGCGCGTTTGGCCGTGATGCTGCCGCGCCCCAAATACTTTGAAGCCCGACCCAACTCGGGCTACCTGTCGTCACGCGCCAACACCATCGCCGTGCGCATGGGGGGCGTGAGTTTGCCTTGAGGGTAGTCGGGGTAGCCGCTTATCATCACTCCCATGCTGGCAAAAATAGCAAGTTGCTTACTCTTGGGATTTGAACGCTTTTGTGATGTTTTTGATGCCTTTAATGCTTTTTTTAAGGCTAAAAATAGCCACAGCCCAATGAATACGGGCGTTAGCAGCTATAAATTTAATAGCGTATGAGAATCCTCGGCATCGACCCCGCTTTGCAAACCGCTGGCTTCGGCGTGATAGACGCGGACGGCCACGCCCTCACCTATGTGGCCAGCGGCACCATCACCACCACGCACCTGGAAACCAAAAATCTGCCCGGTCGCCTGAAGGTTTTGTACGACGGCATACGCGAAATCGCCGAGCGCTACCAGCCCGACTGCGCATCAGTCGAAATCGTTTTCGTCAACGTCAACCCGCAAGCCACCCTGATGCTCGGCCAGGCACGCGGTGCCTGCGTGACGGCACTCGTGTCCTGCGATTTGCCAGTGACTGAATACACCGCGCTACAAATGAAAAAGGCAGTCGCAGGCTACGGCAAAGCCGGCAAACCCGAAGTGCAGCAAATGGTGATGCGCCTGCTAAAACTGCCCGGCCTGCCCGGCAAGGACGCGGCAGATGCCTTGGGCCTGGCGATCACCCATGCGCATGTAGGGGCGGCGACGCAGCGGCTGGCGTTGGCTGCTGGGGTGGGTGCGAAATCGGGTGGGTACAGGGATGGACGGAGATACAAATAGGGTTCTTCATCGATTCCACTGTGAATTTTCATTCACTCCGGCAGCATCCAGTTTTTCTTTTTCAATTGAGATTTGAGTGGCATAGCTTTCTGCTCTGCCAGCGCCTTCTGGTCATGTTGAACGGTTTGTCCATCGCGATTAACTTTTTGCGTCACCACCCCCTCGGGCTGGATCGACAGATCGAGGCCTTTCTGCCATTCGTCTAGCATGCGCGTGCCGACCTCGCGAAAGGCTTCATGCTCGGCGATGTGGCGCGTCGCTTCCTGGGCGGCGCAGCCCACGCCGCGCGCCACGTCGGCCAGCAGCTCGCGCGCCCGCGCTTCGGTGATGCTGCAATGCAGGCGCGCAAACCCGATCAGCTCCTTGGTCTTGGGCCAGCGCTTGGTGCCCCCCAAGGTCAGGGCGGGAGCGTCCTGGGACTGGTACACCGTCGTGGTCACCAGATCGTAGATGGGTGCCAGCCGCACGCTGCTCTCGGCGTTGTCATACAGCACGCCGAAATTCTTCAGGTGGGCATCGCCATTTTTGAGCGCGTAGGACAAGGCTAGCGCCTTGAAAAACCCCTCAAGCGCCGGCCGTACTTGTTCGGGTGAGACGAACACCTTGATGCGCTTGGTGACGTTCTCGTAAGAGCTGTCATATTTCTCGATGGCCGTTTGACCATTGAGCACACAAAAGTCTTCAAAGCCCAAGTAATCCCCGTCTTTCAGGTCAAAGCGCGCGACTACCAAAAACTTGCCGCCTTGGGATAATTGGATGTCGGGCACTTCCAGTCCGGCATGCAGCGCCGCCCGCATGCAGAAGTATTCGTTCTCGGCGAGCCGGGGATGCGCCTCGGTCCAGGCTTTGACGATGTGGGTGGCACCCCGGTGCATCACGCGCTTGGCCTTGGCGCTACGCTCGATGTCACGCACCAGCACCTTGGGCTGCGCTCCGGAGACCCCCGAATGCTCGGCAAACCGACTCAGCAGGCTCTCAAACAGGCCTTCGGCACCATCGTGGGCCAACAGCTCCTGTAGGTTCTGCGTTGGTACCTCGGTCAGCGCTTCCCCCGTCAGGGCGAAACGCAGTCGGCCAATTTGCGATTTCCCGACAATCTTGAGCATCGACAGGGCATCGAAATTGGGAATCACTTTGCTGAACGTCAGACGCAGGCTGTTGAACAGCGCACCTTCAGGCAAATTCATGTCAAAGATCGGGTGCAGTGACTTGGCATCGGACAGGTAGTGGTCTTGAACCACCGGCATGCTGAGCGACACCGCGCACTCGGGCGGGCATAGCTCGCCATAGCCAAAAACGAATTTGTCCGGCTCCGTTTGCGATTTGAACAAGTTGCCCGCCAGCTGCTGGCCTGCGTAGACTTTAAGCATCGCTGCGCTCCTTCCTCAGTTGCTGCAAAGTGGGCCGCTGGGTTCTCGGCTGGGCTAGGAGTTCCAGCCCGAGCGCCGCGCAGATGGAAAGCACTTTTCGGATACCGATTTCGGGCACCGTGCCGTTTTCGATACCCGAGAGCGTGGCCCGACTCATGCCCAGTTGCTGCCCAAGACGAGCCTGTGAGAGCTGCTGGCTCTTGCGGGCTTTGGCGATCAGCCGTCCAATTTCATCGATATCCATAGTGATGCATCCTATACAGTACATACTACGCATTTTACGCCTGGTTTGCACTGAATATGATGCATTACAGTCACCCTCTTGAGAAAATCACTATTCCCCTTGCTGGTGAACTCCGCTCACTGTTACGCACCGCCGTCTGCACGCCCTTGTGATATGCCAGCGCCGTGGCATTAGTCAGGCGCTTCGCGCCGTGTGTTTGGTCAGTGGCCTGCGGCCAATCATGTTGTGTCTGCCCCCGCCCACCCTAGGCCTCGCCGCTACGCGGCGTCGGCCCTGCGCGCTGACCTGCTGGCGCACTTCGACAAAACCCCTTTGAAATCAGGGCATGTCTTTTGTCT
>JBKJOH010000180.1:0-3752 GCA_046593295.1 Polaromonas sp.
AGGCTCATGGCCAGTATCGCCAGGTCCGGGGATAGTCGCCGCAGTGCCTTGATGAAATCCAGCCCTGAGTCTTTACCAAGCGAGATGTCCACAATAGCCAGGGCCGGGTCGCAAGCCGAAAATGCGGCCATGCCCTCCTCGGCATTGCCGGCCTCACAACACAAATGCAGATCCGCCTGTGCGTTGAGGAACCGGGCCATGCCCTCCCGGACGATGGGGTGGTCGTCCACCATCAGTATCCGGGTCTTTTCTTCTTTATGCACGGCTCTGTTGTTCACTCGGACCCTCCAGATCGGGATACGTTACGGTAATGGTTGTGCCCTGCTGAGCGTTGCTTTTGATTTGCATGATCCCTCCGAGCAGGCTTGCACGGTAACGCATGCTGTGCATCCCCAGTCCCTTGGCAGACGCGAGGCGGGAGGGGTCGATGCCGATGCCATCATCGTTTAAGGTGAGCCGGACCTTTCCATCGACCCGGGCCAGATTGATCCGCATGAGGTCCGCCTGACTGTACTTCAGTGCATTGGTGATGGCTTCCTGGGCAATCCGGTACAGGTTGATCGCTACCAGCGGATCATGCACTTGCACCTTGGGGCCAACGCCTAAGACGCAGTCCATTTTATGCAGGGAACGGGCGTTGTCGGTCAGCTGCTCCAGCGCTGCGCTCAGGCCCCCATGCTCTAAAGCGACCGGGTATAGCCCGTGGGCAACGGAACGGGTCATGGCTGTCGCCTCATCGATCAATTCCCCGATCCGCCGGGCTGCGTTGGCCTCGGGTTGCGCGCGGTTGGTAAGCTGTTGTTGCAAGCTCGCAGACAGGAGCGAGAGGCTGGTCAGGTGCTGCCCCAGACCATCGTGCAGCTCGGACCCGATCACTCGTCGCTGCTCTTCACTGACGCGGATGAGCTCGATTTCAAGGCTGCGGCGTTCGGCCATTTCCCGATTCAGATTGACATTGGTGGAAGCCAGATCGCGATACAACCGGGCATTTTCCAGCGCGATGCCAGCCTGTGCGCCAAGCGCCTCGATAATTTTGATACGGCCAGCAGTAAATGCGCCTCTGGCAACATGGTTCTCCAGATATAAAAAACCCATCGTTCGATTTTGCAGCAAGATGCACGATGCCATAATTGATCGGGCGCGATCGGCAACAAGGTCATTGGCATCAGCGTCATCATTGACCACTGTTTCTCCCGTCCTCAAGGCAAGGTCAACTATCGGGCGTGTTATTTCCTTGAATTCCGCAAGATGAATCCCCAGGTGTCTGGTATTCATATGGGCATCAGAGACGACCTCGACGACGGGCTGCCCGTGGGCATCAATCAAAATGAGTATGCCCCGGTCAGCACCGGCAGCCTGCATTACGGTGACCATCAATTGATCCAACAGGGATTTCTGGTCAATACTGCTTGAGATGGCGCGAATCGCTTCAAACAGGCTCTGTAAATCCATTCCTTCAATATTAGTCGGCAGGGTGCTGTCGCTGGAGCGATGTCCCGTGCTGCTGGTAGTGGCTTTCTTTGGTTTAAGACCCGAGGTATTGGCCAATGCATTTGACCCCCATTTTTCGAACAGGGTTCGTGCACGGTCTTCAGCTTGTTGCGCTTGGATAACGTTTTCTGCTGCAGCATGAACCTCGCTCAGGCGCCGCTCCGCAAGTGCCTGATACAAAATGGCGCCGTTGACAGCCTGGTTAATGGCTTTGTGCAATGACATGACCGCATCCGCTGTTTTGCCTTTGACCAAATGTTCCTCGGCGTCCAGCAAGGCAACACGATGATCCATGTTGCAAGGGGCGAATTTGGCCCATTTGCGCAGGCGGCTGGTCTGGCGTCTCGCCATGCGCAAGAGTTTGCGATTGGCGGGTTGCTGCGCCAATAAACGATAGGCGTTCAGTGCCCTGAAAAATGCCAGTCCCGGGACCAGTACCTGCCCAACGATGTTGTCTTCCAATTTCATGGCTGCGGCAAAACGTTCTTCGGCACGTTCGTATCGGCCCGCTAAATGGTCCAGCATTCCCGCTGCGATCAGACTAATGGCGATTTGAACCCCATTACTCGTCCGTTTGAATTCCGGCAGTTTTTCCGTCAGATTAAATCTGGAACCACAGAGTTCTTCCGGCAGTTCATCGGTTCTGAGTGTTTCGAATAATTGTATCCATGCTAGGAAACAGTCTTTGACATGAGGCTTGTTGCAAAGATTTATATAGTCGACTGTACCTTCAAAACGAAGTTCGGGATCGGCCGATACGCCAGAAAAAAAATGGGTATACAGGGCTACACCGGCACAGTAAGCCGCGTTTTCCTCATCCCCGGCATCGCGGTTGAACCCCCAGTCCGTGTAAAGCAGAATGGCCGTGTCAACAAGCGGTTCTTTCCAGTGAGTGGCATAGCAGTCAACAACAAAGCGGGCGCGGGCTTCTTCAACGCCACCGTATCGTCGTCCTATGCGCAGTGCCAATTTTCCGAATTGATATCCATTGTCAATCATGCCGAGTATGCCGCACAACACTAGCGCCCATAGCGCCATACCATAGGCCGAGCTGGGAGAAATACCATGTCGAAGGGAGAGCCGTGTACACGTTGTGGCTATCAATGGCAGTAAATTCGGTTCGGCAAAGTAAGCTGCGCCTGCCGATTGATTGAGCAAGTTTATCGCGGCGCGTATTTGCGGGTCGGTAGTCTCATTCAGGTTCTCATAATCAAGTGGTTTTTTTCGGCCCTGTATCAACAGTGCTCTGCTTACGCCAAAAAGAACATGAGCGAGTATTGGTTTTCTCGGCAGGGTAATTCCCAGTGTGTGGGCGGCGCTGACTGCGATATCGACCGCTTCCGAGTAGCGCCCTTGCGTGGTTCTAACGCGAATCAGCAATCCTTGCGCTGGCACCGCATCGATGGGCGTTTTGGCATGTTGCAGGATAAGGCCGATACTGGATTCAAATTCGTCCGTATTTTCCAGGGCATGGGCGCATTCAGCCAGGCTCAGATTTATATCCAGCGCCAGTTTGTAGTTTTCGTCCCAGGCTGTGTCCGGAAGCAGGGAGGCGGCCGACATCAGCAGGGTGCGTGCAGCGGCAAAAGCCAGGCCATGCTGCGCAGATTTTCCGGCCTTCAGCCCAAGTTCTGCGAAGGCCAGACGTTCATTTGCGTCCGTAACAAGATCAACACCATAAGATAGATGCTCGAAAACCTCGACTCCTCTTGTGGCCAGCTCCTCGTTTGAAAGTTTGCGCAATAACAAGCGTCCGATGCGTAAATGGCTTTGCTTGCGTTGCGCATCATCCTGACGATTATGAATAGTCAGACGCACCTGGTCGTGCTGAAATCGATAACGGGCCGTTCCGATGTCTTTTTCCTCATCATTTTCGATACGCCACGACGCGAGCGATTCGAACATGATGTGATTTGTGTCAAGCGGTAAAACAAGATTGTTCTGTACCACGCAAGCCAGCATGGCGGCAGCATCACTCTGTGCGATTTCGTGAACGCTAGCCAAGGTTCTTAAGTCAAATTCACTGCCTATGCATGAGGCTGTGTCCAGCAAATCCAGGCATGTATCTGGAATGACGGAGAGGCGCTGGGTAAGCAGCTCCGCCACGTTGTTCGGCATTGCGTGGGAGGTAAGGCTGCGAATATCCCATTTCCATTTTTGGCTTTTCTCGTCAAAGCAGAAAAATTCGCGCTTGCGCAGCGCAAGCAGAAGTTCCCGTGCAAAAAATACATTACCTTTAGCGACGCCATGCACGTGTTTAC
>JBKJOH010000276.1:0-4086 GCA_046593295.1 Polaromonas sp.
GCGTCATTACGAGATCGTCTTGCTGATCCACCCGGATCAAAGCGAGCAAGTCCCAGCCATGCTGGAACGTTACAAGGGCATGATTACCGCCGGCGGTGGCACTGTCCACCGTGTTGAAGACTGGGGCCGCCGTCAACTGGTGTACCTGATCCAGAAACTGGCCAAAGCCCACTACCTGTGCATCAACATCGAAGCCAGCCAGGCCGTGATGGAAGAAATTGAACATGCGTTCAAGTTCAACGATGCCGTGCTGCGCCACCTGACCGTCGTCAAGAAGAAAGCCGAAACCGGACCATCCCTGATGATGCGCAACGTCGAACGCGAAGAAGCGCGCAAGACCCAGCAAGCTGAGTACGCAGGCAACTAATCAGTCATTGAACACCGTAGCGCTGACTGCGCGTATCGCCGGGGCAAGTCCTCTTCGCTACACGCCCGCCGGAATCCCCGCCCTCAACCTCGTCCTCGAACACGAGTCCGAAGTTGAAGAAGCAGGGGTCACGAGGCAGGTCAAGCTGACAGTAAGGGCGGTTGCATTTGGAGCGCTGGCTGAAACTTCAGCCCGGCTCGAACTAGGCAAACCCCAGCTGTTCAACGGTTTTCTGATTAATGCACGTACAAGCAAAAGCATCGTTTTTCATATCCAAGAAATAACCCAGATTTAAGGAGTCCATCATGCCCGGACCGAAACGTTTCAACAAAGACAAGCGCCCCAAGCGCAACACACAATCACTGCTGTTCAAGCGCAAGCGCTTTTGCCGCTTCACCGCTGCCGGTGTCGAAGAAATCGACTACAAGGACATCGACACCCTGCGTGATTTTGTCTCTGAAACCGGCAAGATTATTCCCGCACGCCTGACCGGCACACGCGCGATTTTCCAGCGCCAGATCAACACCGCCGTCAAGCGCGCTCGCTTCCTTGCGATGCTGCCGTACAGCGACCAGCACCGTAGCCTGTAAGGAGACACGACCATGCAAATCATTCTGCTCGACAAAGTCGTCAACCTCGGCAATCTTGGCGAAATCGTCAAGGTCAAAGACGGCTACGCACGTAACTTCCTGATCCCTTCTGGTCGCGCCCGCCGCGCCACTGCCAGCAACAAGGCAGAGTTTGAAGCCAAGCGCGCCGAACTTGAAAAAACTGCCGCCACCAAGCTTGCCGAAATGCAGGCCCAGGGCGAAAAGCTCGGTGGTACCAGCATCAAGCTGACGCAAAAAGCCGGTGTTGACGGCCGTTTGTTTGGCTCTGTCACCAACCATGACATCTCTGCCGAACTGACCAAGCAGGGCTTCGTGGTAGCCAAGTCGCAAATCCGCATGCCTAACGGCCCACTGAAGACCGTTGGCGACCACCCTGTAACGGTTGCCCTGCACACCGACGTGGCAGTGGACATCACCGTGACGGTATACGGCGAAACAGCTTAAGCTCTTTACGCTTATCAAAAAGCCGCTCACTGAGCGGCTTTTTTCATGGCTGGTTTTTCATGCCTGCACAGCCCCGGCGTTATGCACATCTACATGCTGCATTTCCACCGAATTTACCCAGTTTATGCACAACCTTATCCACGGCATTTTTTCGTGGCGGGCGTAGTATTTAGCACCCTCAAGGAATTCCATGCCCGCCGTACTTTCCGCTTATAACGACCCCGGTTACAGCCCCGATAAACAAATAGCGCAGCTACGCATACCGCCGCACTCGATTGAAGGCGAATCCAGCGTGCTGGGCGGTCTGCTGCTCGACAACGGTGCTTGGGATCGCGTCGGCGATTTGCTGACCGACCAGGACTTTTACCGGGCCGAGCACAAGCTGATTTATGCCGCAGTGGGCGCGCTTATCAACGCCACCAAACCAGCTGACGTGATCACGGTTTATGAGCACCTGCAAAATCAGGGCAAAGCCGACGAAGTAGGCGGCTTGAGCTACCTCAATTCACTCGCCCAATATGTGCCGAGCGCCAGCAAT
The DNA here is from genome assembly GCA_046593295.1 of Polaromonas sp. Taxonomy (GTDB): domain Bacteria; phylum Pseudomonadota; class Gammaproteobacteria; order Burkholderiales; family Burkholderiaceae_C; genus Polaromonas. Next base: position 1,961 of record JBKJOH010000276.1, read on the forward strand.
ATCCGCCGCTACGCCGAGATCGTGCGTGAGCGCTCCATCCTGCGCAAGCTGGTGTCTGCCAGTGATGAGATTGCCACCAACGCCTTTAACCCGCAGGGCAAGGCCGTGGCCATGATTCTTGACGAGGCCGAGCAGAAGATCTTCAACATCGGCGAGCAGGGCTCGCGCATGAAGCAGGGCTTTCAGAGCATGGACACGCTGGTCGTCAGCCTGCTGGACCGCGTCACCGAGATGTCCGAAAACCCCAACGAAGTGACAGGCGTGCCCAGCGGGTTTTACGACCTTGACCGCATGACCTCGGGTTTTCAGGCGGGGGATTTGGTGGTGTTGGCTGCAAGACCCTCAATGGGTAAAACGGCCTTGGCCATCAACATAGCCGAGCACGTAGCACTCAATGAAGGTTTGCCGGTAGCTGTGTTCTCGATGGAGATGGGCGCGTCCCAGTTGGCTGTGCGTATCGTCGGCTCGATTGGCCGCATCGACCAGAGCCATTTGCGCACTGGCGCGCTGACCGATGAAGAGTGGCCGCGCCTCACCGAAGCCATCGAGAAGCTGCGCAACATCTCGCTGCACATCGACGAAACCCCCGGCCTGACGGTGAGCGAGCTGCGCGCCAATGCCAGGCGGCTGGCGCGGCAGTGCGGCAAGCTCGGTTTGATCGTGGTCGATTACCTGCAACTGATGAGCGTTTCAAGCAGCATGAGCGAAGAAAACCGTGCCACAGCAGTTGGCGAGATTTCACGCGGCCTGAAAATGCTCGCCAAAGAGCTGCAATGCCCCGTCATTGCGCTGTCGCAGCTGAGTCGAGGGGTTGAGTCCAGAACCGACAAACGCCCCATGATGAGCGACCTGCGCGAGTCCGGTGCAATTGAGCAGGATGCCGACATCATCATGTTCATCTACCGCGATGAGTACTACACCAAGGAGGCCTGCAAGGAGCCAGGCATTGCCGAGGTCATCATCAGCAAGCAGCGTAACGGCCCGACGGGTACGGTCAAGCTGACGTTTCTTAACCGTATCACCAAGTTTGAGAGTTTGGCTCATGGGTCTAGCGAGAATTTTTGAGCGTACGCTGAGTTGAATAAAAATAAAAAAAGGCCGGTAAAAACCGGCCTTTTTAATTTCAGCAAAAGCTCAATTATTTGACGTGCTTGCCGATCAGGCCAGCCATCTCGAACATCGACACTTGCGCCTTGCCGAATACGGCGCGGAGCTTTTCGTCGGCGTTGATCATGCGCTTGTTGATTTTGTCCTGCAGACCTTTGGACTTGATGTAGGTCCACAGCTTGCTGACGATCTCGGTACGTGGCAGAGGCTTGTCGCCTACCACGGCTGCCAGTGCGGCGCTCAATGTCAGCGGTTTCATAAACGCTGCATTGGGTACACGCTTTTTGGCGGGCGCTTTTTTAGCTGCTGGCTTTTTGGCCGCAACTTTCTTTGCAGGAGCTGCTTTCTTCGCGGCTACCTTTTTCGCAGGAGCCTTTTTAGCGGCTGCCTTCTTTGCTGGAGCTACTTTCTTCGCAGCTACTTTCTTTGCCGGAGCAGCCTTTTTTGCAGGCGCTTTTTTAGCCGGTGCTTTTTTTGCAGTTGCCATGATTGATTTTCCTTCTAGAAGTTGATAAATCACCGCCAGAGATAACTACTCACCAGCGGCACTGCGGATGCTACTGGAGAAAACCGTGTTTTCATAGGGGGAAAGCATTTTTTTGCGCCTTTGTGTTGCAGATTCACCTTGAACAATTGAAAACGCTCCCCCCGAGGGCCTGCTTTGCAAGCGCGCAATGCACAGTGGCGAGGTGATTTTTGCGAGAGAAAACGGGTGCGCAAGTGATGCCTTGTGCATTCGCGAGAGCCGAAAAAAATGCTGTTACCCGCCCAATGAAAACCCCAGTGTTCAGGGTTCGCGTACGGCCTCATGCTCACGCAGCACAGGAGGTAGCGCCATTAACACCGCGCCAGCATTCAGCATTTCATGGGTAGTCGCGGTATGCGGGGGCAGCATGCCCGTTGCTAGTGTTTAATTGCATTAATGAACATAACTAATTATCATTACAGTTTGTAAATAACAAGTTGGGGTGATGATGGGTCGAGTGGCGGCGAAGGTGACATGCAGCGATCAAGACTTG
>JBKJOH010000303.1:0-4493 GCA_046593295.1 Polaromonas sp.
CTGCCAGTGATGCCGGTGTAGACCCGTGCAATCTTGCAGTCAGCCATCAACTCGGCTTCTTTCAATGCCTGCTGAATGCTTTGCACGGTGGCATCAATATTGACCACCACACCGCGCTTGAGCCCATTGCTGGCAGCAATGCCCAGGCCCGCAAGCTTGAGCTCGCCGCCGGGCATGACCTCGGCCACCACCACCATCACCTTGCTGGTGCCGATGTCGAGCCCGACAACGATATCTTTATATTCTTTGGCCATAGGTTTACCTTTTCACTTTTCTGTCCTCTTTGTCCACGGGATTGACCGTGGTGACACCTCTTAACTTGAGCGCATAGCCGTTGCTGTAGCGCAGGTCGGCGGACTCAAGGTCGCGGCCATATCTGGCAGAGACCTGGGTCAGCGTTGCAATAAAACGCTGCGTCCGCGCCGCAATCTCTTCAGGAGAGCCTTGCCCCAGCTCCAGCACCGCGCCACTGTCAAGCCGCGCGCGCCAGTTGCCTTGGCCTGTCAGCTCCAGCCGGGCCAGGACGGCATCCAGCTTGTCAAACAGCGGTGTCAAGAGCTGGTAAGTCCCCAGCACCAGCCTGGCCTGGCCCTGCGGGCCATTGAGCAGGGGAAGCTCATCGGATTCAACTTCGCCCTGGTTGGCCTCAAACACCTCGCCAAAGCTGTTGACCAGGCGTGTATCACTCTCGGAGCCCCAGTAGGCGATGGCCTGATGCTCCTGCAACAGCACCTTGAGTCGATTCGGAAACTGGCGCTGTACCACCGCCTTGCGTACCCACGGCACGGATTCAAAAACGCTGCGCGTGCGGCTCAGATTCACGGTAAAAAAATTACCAGCCAGATGCGGTGCCACGTTGGCGCGCAGGGTCACCACGTTGTTGTGATCCAGATCACCCTGCACTTGAATGGCGCTTAAATTGAACAGCGGCTGGCGCATCAGCCAGGCCACGCCGAGCGTCAGCACCATGGCCGCAAACACCAGGCAAAACAGCGTTGCTACGGTATTCATCAGCCTGACATCTGACGGCAACAGCAAAGGCATTGACAGTGGCGCGGTACGTCTCAAGCGGCGACCCCTTCTGTTTGATGGCTTTGTGGCTGCATGGGTTTTTGATAGTCGAGCGCTGCTGTTTTGAGCAGTTCCAGGCAAAGGTCTTCATACGACATGCCCGCCGCGCGTGCCGACATGGGTACCAGCGAATGCCCGGTCATGCCGGGCGAGGTATTGATTTCAAGCAGAAAGGCCTGGCGTGTGGTTTTGTCAATCATCACGTCAGCACGCGCCCAGCCCCGGCAATTGAGGGTGCGATAGGCCTGCAGCACCATCTGCTTAATAGCGGTTTCTTCTGCGCTGGCCAAGCCACTGGGCACCAGGTACTGCGTGGTGTCGGTGAAGTATTTGTTCTGGTAGTCGTAATTGCCGTCTCTAGCTACGATGCGGATCACGGGTAGCGCCACGGCACTCTCACCGCTACCCAACACCGGGCAAGTGACCTCATCGCCTTCAACAAACTGCTCGCACAAAATATCGGCATCCAGCGTAGCCGCCAGCTCAACGGCCTGCGCCATGCCAGAGCGCTGCATCACTTTGGTAAGCCCAATGGAAGAGCCTTCGCGTGAGGGTTTGACGATCAGCGGCAACCCGAGCACATCGGCAACAGTGCTGACATCAGCATTGGTGTACGCGCCCTTGCGCAGCAATACATACTTTGGCGTGGGTAGCCCTTCGGCCAGCAGCAGGCGCTTGGTCATCACCTTGTCGATCGCCATGCTGGATGCCATCACGCCTGAGCCGGTATAGGGTATGCCGAGCAGTTCCAGCGCGCCCTGCACCGTGCCGTCTTCACCGAAGCGGCCATGCAGTGCGATAAAGCAGCGCTCAAAACCTTCTTTTTTCAGCTCTCCCAAATCGCGCTCGGCCGGGTCAAACGCATGGGCATCGACACCGCGTGAACGCAGCGCCTGCAACACGCCGTTGCCCGACATCAGTGAAATTTCGCGTTCAGCCGACATGCCACCCATGAGTACGGCAACCTTACCGAATATGGCCCCCACGCTTTTCACTTCGTGTAATACGCTGCCCCCCGAGGGGGCTGTGCTTGCTTGGGGCGGCCCTGCGCGGCGCACGTTTTCGCTAGTCATAGCCCAATCTCCATGGGCGTGACACGCTCTGTTTTTTGTAGCAGATTAACAAGCTTTGCCGGCACAAGGCCAATGGAGCCAGCGCCCATGCACACGATCACATCGCCGCCCCGTGCGTTGTCAATAATGGCCTGCGGCATGGCCTCTATCGCATCCACAAACACCGGCTCGACCTTGCCTGCAACTCGCAAAGCGCGTGTCAGCGCACGGCCATCGGCAGCGACTATCGGGGCCTCGCCTGCGGCATAAACCTCTGACAGCAACACCGCATCGGCATGGCCAATGACCTTGACGAAATCTTCAAAACAGTCCCGTGTGCGCGTGTAGCGGTGCGGCTGGAAGGCCAGCACCAGCCGCCTGCCCGGAAAAGCCCCGCGCGCTGCGGCCAGCGTGGCAGCCATTTCGACCGGGTGATGGCCGTAGTCTTCAATCAGCGTGAACACGCCGCCTTCAATACCTCCGTTAATACCGCCATCTTTAGCCTTGAGGTCGCCGTAGCTCTGAAAGCGCCGACCCACGCCTTTGAATTCCCCGAGGGCTTTTTGTACCGCCGCATCAGGCACATTGAGTTCAACAGCCACGGCAATGGCCGACAGCGCATTGAGCACGTTGTGCTCGCCCGCAAGGTTAAGCACCACGTCAAGATCAGGCAGCGTGACACCGTTGCGCCGCTGCGCCGTGAAGTGCATTTGCGCTGCGACTGGCCGCACATTGATGCCACGCACCTGGGCCTCTTCGCCAAAGCCATAGCTGGTGATGGGGCGCGATATCTGCGGCACGATACTCTGTATGGCCGGGTCGTCAGTACACAAAATTGCCGTGCCATAAAAAGGCATACGGTGCAGGAAATCAACAAACGCTTTTTTCAGATTGCCAAAATCATGACCATAGGTTTCCATGTGGTCGGCATCAATATTGGTCACCACCGCCATCACGGGCAGCAGGTTCAGAAACGATGCATCGGACTCATCCGCCTCGACGACGATATAGTCGCCCGAGCCGAGTTTTGCGTTGGCACCGGCGCTGTTGAGGCGGCCACCAATCACATACGTCGGGTCAAGACCAGCCTCGGCCAGAATGCTGGCGACTAGGCTGGTGGTGGTGGTTTTGCCATGCGTGCCAGCAATGGCTATGCCCTGCTTGAGGCGCATCAGTTCGGCCAGCATCAGGGCGCGGGGCACGACGGGAATTTTTTTCTCGCGCGCTGCCAGTACCTCGGGGTTGTCGGCCTGCACGGCGGTGGAAGTGACCACCGCATCAACCGTGGCCAGGTTTTCTGCTGCATGACCGACAAAGGTTTTGATGCCGAGGCTGGCCAGTCGCCGCAGCGTTGCACTGTCAGACAGGTCAGAGCCTGAAATCACATAACCCAGGTTGTGCAATACCTCGGCAATACCTGACATGCCGGAGCCACCGAGGCCAATGAAGTGAATGTGCTTGATCGCGTGTTTCATAAAAGAGCCCCCACGCCGGTTTTTGGGGTCAGAGCCCCAATTCGACGAGCCGTTGGCTCGCCCATCCGGGACGGCGCTTGCGCCGTTGCGAAATGGGTGTCTGACCCCAATAACCGGCTGCCCCCCGAGGGGGCGCTTTTCCCCTTGGGGCGGCCCTGCGGGAAAATCTGCTGAGATGCTGACGCATTCATTTAATTAACTCCTCGCAAACTGCAACAAGACGCGCTGTAGCCTCAATTTTTTGCATCTTTTTGGCCTGCAAAGCCCTGTTTAAAAGCGTGACACGCTCTGTTTTTTGTAGCATGTCAGCGAGTTTTTGTGGTGTGAGTTCGCGCTGCTGCTCCAGCCAGCCGCCGCCCTGATCGACCAAAAACTTGGCATTGGTGGTTTGATGGTCATCCACTGCATAGGGAAAAGGCACGAACAATGCAGCCGCACCGACGGCTGCAATCTCGGTGACGGTGCTGGCACCTGCGCGGCAAATAATCAGGTCAGCATCGGCGAAGGCACTCGCGGTGTTGTCAATGAAAGGCGTTAGCTCGGCGTCAACTCCAGCAGCTTGGTAGTTCTTGCGCAGCTCTTCAATTTGCAAAGCGCCACTTTGATGAATGACGTGGGGCCGCTGTGCGGCTGGTATCAATGCGAGTGCCTGCGGCACGATGCTGTTCAATGCTTTTGCTCCCAGGCTGCCACCCACCACCAGCAAGCGCAAAGGCCCGCTGCGGCCTGCAAAACGCGCAGCAGGCTCAAGCTGTGCAGTGAAGGCGGCACGCAAAGGATTGCCGACCCATTCGGCGTTTTTAAGAACTTCGGGGAAGGCCGTGAACACTTTGTCGGCCACCATCGCCAGCACTTTGTTAACCATGCCTGCGACCGAGTTCTGCTCATGCAGCAC
>JBKJOH010000101.1:0-7063 GCA_046593295.1 Polaromonas sp.
ACCACGTTGCCGCCCATGCTGTGGCCTACCAAATCCACGATTCGCCCGGGCACCAGTGCATCGAGCAAAAAATCGAGGTCTGCCATGTAGTCGGCGTACCAAAAGTTATCGGTAACACCATTGCCAGGTGCGCTGGCTGTTTGGCCAAAGCCGCGCCAGTCGGCAGCGATGATGGTGCGGCCTTGCATGAAAGCATCAGAGAATGCATCAACCATGAACTGGTAAGAGGCCGCCACGTCCATCCAACCGTGCATCAGCACCAGCGGGGGCAGACTGTTTGCCCCCACGCTCGTCACTACGCATGCCTTCGGCGGTTCGCTGCCCCTTTCACTGTGTATGGGGGCTGGCCTTGCTTGGGGCGGCCCGGCGCTGGCGGCCGTAGCGCTTGTGTCAGTTTGCTCCCAGACCCGAACGTGATACTGAAGGCCGCGTATAGGGACAAACTCGCTGTGGGAAAGTCTTTTTTCTTTATACATTGCGTAGATGATAAAGAGTACGTTTTGAAAGCGCAGTCAAAACAGTGCCAAGGCCCTGGCCTTGGCAGACCATTACGCCGCGCTGCACCACGGTTTTCACTGGCAGGTTGATGAGTACTTCAACATTGCCGATGTCTGTTGCAAGCGTTGGGCAGAGCAGGGTGCTATAAAAAAAGTAGCTGTTCACGCCCATAAACAGGGCCTTACAGCCATTTTTTATACCTATTTTGAGCTTCAAAAGGCGGCTGATGCCCTCAGTCATGTGCTTTCAGGTCTTGGTGTGCAGCGCGGCGACCGCGTGGCCATCGTCATGCCGCAGCGCTTTGAAACGGCTGTGGCCTACATGGCGGTTTTCCAGATGGGGGCGGTGGCAATGCCGTTGTCTATGCTGTTTGGGCCGGAGGCGCTGGCGTTTCGGCTGATGGACAGCGAGGCAGTAGTGGCGATGGTTGACCGCGAGCGCGGTGCGGTAGTCAAGGCCTATGTCGTGCTTGCTCCTGATTTGGTAGCTGCTCGCGCCCGTATTCAGGGCTCTACAGCCGTTTTTGATGCCGAAATTACGGCTAAATTGCAGCTTCACGTCAAAAATATGCTGGCGCCGTATGAATATCCAAAAGAAATCGAGTTCATCGATGCGCTACCCATGACTACCACCGGCAAGGTACAGCGGCGGGTGCTGCGCTTACAGGAAGAAGCGCGTTTTAAAAACGCATAAAAAAAGCACCCGAAGGTGCTTTTTTTATTTTGTCGCTCCAGCTTACCTGGCTGCCGCATGCTGCTCGGCCACGAAGATTTCTACGCGGCGGTTTTTGTCGCGGCCAGCTTGTGTGTTGTTGTCAGCTACAGGCTCGCGCGAGCCGCGTCCGTCGGTGCCGATGCGGGTGCCCGCCACACCTCGGCTGATCAAGTAGTCACGCGTGGCGTTGGCACGTTCGACGGACAGCGGGTTGTTGATGGCGTCAGAGCCGGTGCTGTCGGTGTGGCCAATGATGGTGACGGTACTGACCGGGTTTTGGTTCAGGCTGGTTGCAAAATGCGTCAGCACGGGCGCAAAGTTCGACTTGATGGCGGAGCGGCCCACGTCAAACGACACATCGCTGGGAATGTCGAGCTTCAGGCGGTTGTCGGCGGTCTGGCTGACAGCAACGCCGGTGCCCACAGTGGCTTTTTCCATCGCCGCTTTCTGATCCTGCATTTTCTTGGACCAGATGTAGCCACCGCCCGCACCCACCGCGCCGCCCAGGACAGCGCCCTGTGCCGCACCTTTGGAGCCGCCTGTGGCCGCACCTATCAGTGCACCAAGGCCGGCGCCAATGCCAGCGCCCTGGGCCGTGCCTCGTTGGGTTTCGCTCATGTTGGCGCAACCCGATAGCATGGCAGCGGCCAAGGCAACACAGGTCATGGAAGAGGTAATAGTTTTCATAAATGTTCCTTTGTTTTGTAAACGCACATTACTTGCGCACGATGCCGCAGGTAAAGTGGAGAATACAGCGCACAAAGTGTTGCGGCTGTAAGCCAATGCCCTTTTTTGTGTTGCCTGGTTAATCGCAGCGTCGAAAACGGGCTAGACGAAACGTCGTATCGGCTGGGGGTGTCGCTGCTGGCTCATTCACCGTTGGCATATGGTCTGCTGACGGGTAAGTACGACGCCGCCGGTATCGCCGACCCGCAGCACCCCAACCTTGGCCGCATGAGCCTTTATGAGACTATGCGCAAGCAGCGCTGGGGCAGGCCTGAAGCACTGGTAGCTGCCAAGCGCTACAACGCTCTAGCACGCACCAATGGCATGACACCCACCCAGATGGCGCTAGCCTTTTGCTATACAAAATGGCAGGTCGCCAGCACCATCATCGGTGTCACATCGGTGGCGCAACTCGACGAAAACATGGCCGCGTGGGGTACCAGCTTGAGGCCAGAGGTTCTGGCCGAGATCGACAGCATTTGCTGGGAGATTCGCGACCCGGCGGTATAAAAATGTTTGTTTAGTCGGCACATGGGTGAAAATCAGGGCGTGTGCGTTCGCTGAACCCGACGTTGCAACCCGCGATGCACACATCAAAAGACATGAGGAGAGAGTTTTGGACTATTTGTATTCAGGCATCGCAGGGGTGCTGGCCTACTTGCTGGGCTCGTTGTCATTTGCCGTCATCGTCAGTCGCTTCATGGGCCTTAAAGACCCGCGCAGCTATGGCAGCAAAAACCCGGGCGCCACCAATGTCCTGCGCTCGGGCAACAAGGCCGCAGCCATTGCCACGCTGTTGCTGGACGGCCTTAAAGGCTGGCTGCCAGTGGTGCTGGTCAAGTGGTTTGGCAAAGACTTTGGGCTTGAAGACGGCACGGTTGCGCTGGTGGCCTTTGCGGCTTTTTTAGGCCACCTGTACCCGGTGTTTTTTAAGTTCAAGGGCGGTAAGGGCGTTGCCACTGCGGCAGGCGCGCTAATCGGCATTGACTGGCTGCTTGGCTTGGGCGTGCTGGCCGTGTGGGCCATCGTCGCCTACGTTTGGCGTTACTCGTCTGTGGCATCTATGGCGGCGGCGGTCAGTGCGCCTGTGCTTTATTTGCTGGGTGACCGCGGGCCTTGGTACGCAGAGCGCAGCATTTTGCTGGCTATTTTTATCATCAGCATGCTGCTGGTGATGCGGCACCGCGAGAACGTTACCAAGCTGATGCAGGGCACGGAGTCAAAACTGAAATTCGGGAAACAAGCTGTGAAGTAAGCTGCGAAAGAGGGCGCGCGCAGCGATGGCGCTGAGTCAATAGCGTTTGACCAGCGTCATCTGGTCGTTCTCTCGAAGCATCTGAAAGCGCGTTAAAAAGCTGTTGCCCAGCAGCATGTAAGGCATGGGCTGTGGCGAGACCACTGCATCAACATCGAACACCTCGACATCGCCGATGCGCACAGAATTGAGCTTGATGCGGTAGCCCTGGGTCACCCCATTGGCGGTTGACAGGTTGACGGGCTGCCCGTTTTTATAAGTGATGCCGGCACGTTCAGCATCCACCGCGCCCATGGCAATCGAGGTGGCACCGGTATCAACCATGAACTGCACCGCCTTACCGTTAATTTGCCCGGCGGTCATAAAGTGCCCGCCGCTGCCCGCTGTCATCACAATCCGGCTGCCGCGCCCGGCGCTACCCATAGCACTGCCAACGCTGACAGGCGCATCGCCGACCCGCAGCGTCACGCGCTTGCCCGACTGCTCAATCACAGCCTGGTCGCCGCTGGTTGAAATCACCTTCACGCCCTGGTGCGTGTCCCCGGCAGCGACTGATTTGGGTGCGCCGCCATTGACAACCAGCAGCGCCTTGCTGCCCAACATGCCTGCCAGCGCGACTGATTCTGCATGGGCTGCCCCGCCTGCCAGAGCCATCACAACCATCGCAGTAACAAGCGTGGGGGCCATACTTAGTCGCGAAAGTTATTAAAACTCAATGGAAAATCGGTGTTTTCAGATTTAATCAACGCCATCGCGGCTTGCAAATCATCACGCTTGCCGCCCGTCACACGCACTTTTTCTTCCTGAATGGCGGCCTGCACTTTTATCTTGCTGCCTTTGATGAGCACCTGGATTTTTTTGGCCAGCTCGGTCTCAATGCCATTGCGCACTTTTGACACCTGCTTGACCTTGTCGCCGCCAATTTTTTCGGTTTTACCGATGTCTAAAAACCGCACATCAACGCCCGCCTTGACCAGCTTGTTGCGCAGTATGTCGTTGATTTGGTCGAGCTGAAAGTCACTGTCGCCTATCAGCGTGATGTCTTTTTCTTTCAATTCAATCGAAGCCGGCGTGCCCTTGAAGTCGAAGCGCGTACCGATCTCTTTGGCCGTGTTTTCAACAGCATTTTTGACCTTGACGAGGTCGGCTTCAAGCACAGTATCAAAAGACGGCATGGTTTTCAGCTTTTCGGGTAGTGTTCAGGTTGGAGGCAATGAGACAATCTGGTGATGTTAGTCGAGAAAAATGTTCCGCTCCAGTCTTTCAACACCTTTGGCATTGTTGCCAAAGCGCTTTCGCTGGTGCGCATCACGAGCGAGCTTGATATGGCTGCCGTTTTGGCCGATCCGGCCTTAAAGCCTGCCCCCAAATTTGTGCTGGGCGGCGGCAGCAATATCGTGCTGACAGGCGACGTGAAATCGCTGGTGCTCAAGGTTTGCATCATGGGTATGCGGCTGCACAGCGAAACCGCCAAAACCTGGATTGTGGAGGCCGGCGCGGGTGAAAACTGGCACGACCTGGTCACCTGGACTTTAGCTAAGGGCTACCCCGGTCTTGAAAATCTGGCGCTGATTCCGGGTACTGTGGGGGCCTCTCCGGTGCAAAACATAGGCGCTTATGGTGTTGAGTTGCAAGATCGATTTGAATCGCTCGATGCAGTGGATTTAACGACGGGCCAAGCCTTCACGCTGAATGCCGCGCAGTGCGCCTTCGGCTACCGCGACTCGGTATTCAAGCACAAAAGCGTCCAGCTTGGCGAAGGCAAGCCGGGCTTTGGCTTGGCTGACAAAGCACTCATCACGCGGGTGCGCTTTGCGCTGCCAAAAGCTTGGCGCGCCGTGCTGGGTTACGCAGACATTGACAAAAAGATGTTGCAAACCGGTATCAACCAGCCCAGCGCGTTGCAAATGTATGAATGGATCTGCGACATACGCAAGGCCAAGTTGCCCGATCCGCAGGTCATAGGCAACGCTGGCAGCTTCTTCAAAAACCCGACGGTCAGCCCCGAGCAGTGCGCCGACATCATCCAGCGCGAACCCAAAATTGTCTACTACAAGCTCGATAACGGCGCGGTCAAGCTGGCCGCTGGCTGGCTGATTGATGCGTGCGGCTGGAAGGGCAAGCACATCGGCAACGCAGGCGTGTACGAGCGCCAGGCGCTGGTGCTGGTCAACCGTGGCGGCAAGGCTGACCCGGTGACGGGCGGCGAAGTGATGACGCTGGCCAAGGCGATACAGACCAGCGTGTACGAGCGCTTTGGCATCATGCTGGAGCATGAGCCGGTGGTGGTTTGAAAATCTTGGCGCTACTGATTCGTAGGGTGGGCACTGCCCAAGCTGGCTTCATGAATGGGGCCAAGTCGGGGATTGCGTGGGCGGTGCCCACCCTACAGGGAGCTGAGTAGTTACCTCAAAAAATGATGTTTTAATCGCTTTTTGGGCCACTCAGTTGCCCAATCGCCGTACCTGCCTCGTTTGAGAGCAGACCCACCTTGGTGTAGATGCCCAGCTTCTCGCGCGTGTCGATGATGTCGAGGTTGCGCATGGTGAGCTGGCCGATGCGGTCTAGCGGGCTGAAGGGCGCGTCTTCGACCTTTTCCATACTCAGGCGCTCGGGCTTGTAGGTCAGGTTGCTGGATACGGTGTTCAAAATCGAATAGTCGTTGCCACGCCGCAGCTCCAGCGTCACCTCGCCAGTGATGGCGCGCGCTACCCAGCGCTGGGCGGTCTCGCGCAGCATGATGGCTTGTGGGTCAAACCAGCGGCCTTGGTAGAGCAAACGGCCCAGGCGTTTGCCGTTCATGCGGTATTGCTCGATGGTGTCTTCGTTGTGGATGCCGGTGATCAAACGCTCGTAGGCGATGAACAGCAGGGCCAGGCCGGGGGCTTCGTAAATGCCACGGCTTTTGGCTTCGATGATGCGGTTTTCAATTTGGTCGCTCATGCCCAGACCGTGGCGGCCACCGATGCTGTTGGCCGCCAAAATCAGCTCGACCAAGCTGTCAAAGCGCTTGCCGTTGAGAGCTACGGGCTGGCCTTCTTCAAAGCGAACCGTGACCTCTTCGCGCTTGACCTCGACATCGTCTTTCCAAAACGCCACGCCCATGATGGGCTTGACGATTTTCATGCCGCTACTGAGCAGCTCAAGGTCTTTGGCCTCGTGCGTGGCGCCCAGCATGTTCGAGTCAGTTGAATAGGCTTTTTCAGCCGACATCTTGTAGCCAAAACCGGCAGCCGTCATAAAGGCCGACATCTCGGCACGGCCACCCAGCTCGTCAATAAACAGCTGGTCCAGCCACGGCTTGTAGATTTTTAAATCGGGGTTGGTCAGTAGGCCGTAGCGGTAAAAACGCTCGATGTCATTGCCCTTGAAGGTGCTGCCGTCGCCCCAGATGTTGACGTTATCCTCTTTCATCGCCGAGACCAGCATGGTGCCTGTCACAGCGCGGCCCAGCGGCGTGGTGTTGAAGTAAGTCACGCCTGCTGTCGCGATATGAAACGCGCCGCTTTGCAGTGCCGCAAGGCCCTCGGCAGCCAACTGGCTGCGGCAGTCGACTAACCTGGCTTTTTCAGCGCCGTACTGCATCGCCTTGCGCGGGATGTCGTCGTAGTCAGGCTCATCAGGCTGGCCCAGGTTGGCGGTGTAGGCGTAGGGAATCGCGCCCTTGAGCTTCATCCAGTGCAGGGCGGCGCTGGTATCTAACCCGCCTGAAAAAGCGATGCCGACTTTGTCGCCGATGGGAAGGTGCTGGAGTATGGTGGACATGAATCGCTTTTTGCTTTTTTCAGACGTTTTTTTAACCGCTGTTTAACCGAAGTGGCAGATGTAGTGATAAGCCGAGCCTTCAGCTACACGGATGTCAAATTTAGC
>JBKJOH010000169.1:0-11961 GCA_046593295.1 Polaromonas sp.
CTCGTCGTTGCCATAGCTACGGCTATGTCGCCTCCTCACGCCTAGCCGGACGGAAAAATCCATCGTTTTCATTTTGTTCCCCTATTTCCGAGTCGCAGTACTAGCATTTAGCCGCTAGCGCGTCACGTATTCTCCAGAAGGCTCACCATGTCTGTTATCGAAAAAATCCAGAACCTGTTCAAAACAAAGTCCGCAACGCCCGAAGACAGCATGACCAGTGGGGCCTATGTTGCAGCACCTGAAAGCCGTGACGACGGATTTTCTCCCAGTCGCCTGGCTTCTGCCAAAGATGCCGTGCTGCCTGAGAATCCGGATTTGCTGTCGCTGCCAGTTTTGGGCCGCCGAACCATCGTGCAGCACCAGCGTATTTTGCTGGGCTTGCTGGGTCTGTCGGTGCTGGTGCTGGCAGTGGTGGCCTACCGGGCACTGAACCAGGCCGACACGGTTGCACAGCAGGTGGCTGCTACCGGGCAGTCCCTGATGCAGTCACAGCGACTGGCCAAGTCGGTGTCGCAGGCCCTGGCGGGCCGAGCTGCGGCCTTTCCTGAGGTCAAAGAAAGCTCTGACGTGATGACCAAGACCGTTCGCGGTTTGAAGTCAGGTGACGAAGCACTTCGTATTGAGCCTGTGGCGGATGACTTGCAACCGACCGTCGACAAGGCGATGCCTTTGATGGAGCGCACCGAGAAAAATGCCGCAGCCTTGATGGGCCGGAAAGACATTTTGACAGAGGCGGGTTACTCGCTGCGCAAGATTAGCAGCCGATCCTCCGGCCTGCTTGTAATCGCAGAGACGGTGTCGTCCCTGAAGCTCCAGCAAAATGCGGCACCAGCCGAGATTTCTGCTTCGGCTCAGCTGGTGATGTTGACGCAGCGCATCGGTAAATCAGCCAATGAGTTCCTGACGCTGGAGGGGGTCGGCCCCGAGGCCGTGTTCGTGTTGGGCAAGGACCTGAACTCGTTCAAGGAAATCGCCCAGGGCCTGCAGGATGGCAGTCCCGAATTGCGTCTGGTGGCCTCCAAAGATCCGCAGACCCGTGAGCGTCTTGAAGCGCTGATGGCCCTGTATGAGCAGACCCGTGTTGAGGCTGGTGCCTTACTGGGCGACGTGCGGGGTCTGGAGTCGGCGCGTGAAGCGCAGGCTTCGATCATTGCCGACAGTGAACCGCTGCGACGTAATCTGGAAGAGCTGCAAGCCAAGCTCTCGACGCAGACGGGTCTGGGTGCGGCCTCTGTTGCCGCCCTGGTGGTCGCTGCGCTGTTTGGATTGTTATGCGCGATCGGCATCGCCCGTGTTCAGTTGCAGGACAGTCGCCAGCGTCAGGGTGTTGCCGAGACGCGGCAGCTTGAAGCGCGTGGCCAGGAGCAGGACGCCAAGCGCGTCAACGACGCCAACCAGGCCGCCATTTTGCGTTTGATGAACGAGTTGCAGACCGTTGCTGAAGGCGATTTGACCCAGGAAGCGACGGTGACCGAAGACATTACCGGCGCTATTGCCGACTCGGTGAACTACACGGTTGAAGAGCTGCGCCAGCTGGTCGGTAACGTGCAGAACACGGCTGCCCGGGTTGCGCAAACGACGGCGCAGGTGGAAAGTACCTCCACCGAGCTGCTGGCCGCGTCCACCGAGCAGCTGCGCGAGATTCGTGAAATCGGCCAGTCGGTGCTGGACATGGCATCGCGAATTAACGAGGTGTCGACACAGGCGCAGGAATCATCCCAGGTGGCGCGCCAGTCTTTGAGCGCTGCCGAGTCAGGCCTGAGCGCGGTGCAAAACGCCATCGGCGGTATGAACTCCATTCGCGACCAGATTCAGGAAACCTCCAAGCGTATTAAACGGTTGGGCGAATCGTCACAGGAGATTGGCGAGATTACCGAGCTGATTTCAGACATTACCGAACAGACCAACGTGCTGGCGCGCAATGCTGCCATTCAGGCCGCGTCAGCCGGTGAAGCCGGACGTGGCTTCTCGGTGGTTGCCGAGGAGGTGCAGCGACTGGCCGAACGTTCAGCAGATGCAACGCGCCAGATTTCGGCACTGGTCAAAGCCATTCAAACCGACACCCAGGATGCGGTAGCCGCTATGGAACGCTCCACCCAGGGTGTGGTTGAAGGGGCCAAGCTGTCAGATAACGCGGGTACTGCGCTGTCCGAGATTGATCGCGTGACGCGCCGCCTTGCAGAGCTGATTGAGCAGATCTCGAACTCTGCCACCCGCGAAGCTGCATCCGCCAACGTGGTGGCTGGCAATATCCAGCACATTTTTGCGGTGACGGAGCAGACCGGAGAAGGTACGCGCTCGACGGCGCAGCAGGTGCGTGATCTGTCGCGCATGGCCGAAGAACTGCGCCAGTCGGTGTCACGATTCAAGATTGCCTGAGCGGACCGACCTTCATGGTTTTGTCCCATTTCGCTTTGTACCTGACTGTGAATTTCACCGTCTGAACCATCTCGTTTTTTATGCAATCCAACGCCCAGAATCAACAAGCCGCTGACCTCGACTTTGCTGTCAACGATCTCGGCCCCCTGGCCTGGGTTCTGGAAGAGCTGCGCAAATCACTCGATGGTTCGGCTAAGGCGCTTAAACGCTTTGTCCGGGATGCCGAGGCCGCCATCGGCTCGGATCTGGCCGCCATTGATGCGAGCCAGTTGCGCATTGCGCGGCAGCAACTGCATCAGGCCGTTGGTGCGCTGGAAATGGTGGGGCTGGCCGCGCCTGCGCTGGTGCTCAGGGCCATGGAAGCCGCCGTGCAAAGGTTTGTGCAGCAGCCCGAGCGATGCACGCAGGATGCTGCCGCCAAGATTGAGAGCGCCAGTTTTGCCCTGACGGAATACCTCGAAGGGGTGCTGGCGGACAAGCCTATTTCTCCGGTGTCGCTGTTTCCCCAATATCGGCAGGTACAGGAACTGGTGCGTGCTGACCGCATACATCCGGCCGACCTCTGGCCTTGTGACTGGCGCTGGCTGGAACCCGAATTGGGCACGGAATTAGGTGCGACAGCCGAGCCGCAAAATTACGATGACGCTGCGCGTGCCGTGCTTGACCAGTGCGTGCTCCAGATCATGAGGGGCAAGGCACCGCAAGCTGCCGCAACCCTGAAGGACTTGAGCCTGCGCTTTTCAGCCAGGCAGGCAGATCGCCAGCCCAGGATTTTCTGGAAAATTGCAGCGGCTTACTTTGAGGCGTTGGTTCATGATCTGCTCCCGGCAGATATCTATGTCAAGCGCGCGGCATCTCGCGTCCTGCTGCAATATGCATCCCTCAGCAAGGGCGATGCCACCATTTCAGAGCGGCTTGCACAGGATCTGTTGTTCTTCTGTTCGCAAGCGGTCTCAAACCGCGCAGCAGACACGCCGGTGCTGTCGGCCGTGCGCTCCACTTACGGCTTGGCCCGTTTCAAGCCAGTGGACTATGAGGCGGTACAGTTTGGCCGCTTTGATCCGGTGCTGCTGGCGCAGGCGCGCAAGCGGATTGTTCTGGCTAAGGAAACATGGTCGTCCCTGTCTGCTGGTGACGCGGGTAAATTCAAGCTGGTCGTTGACCAGTTCGGCCTGGTGACCGACTCCCTTGTCAAGCTCCATCCGCCCAGTGAACCGCTGGCGCAGGCACTGAGCCGGGCCATAGACGCAACAGCCCGCTCGGCAAAAGCCCCGTCCATTGGGCTGGCCATGGAGGTGGCGACTTCGGTGCTGTATCTGGAAGCGGCACTTGACGACCTCGATCCCAACGACCCGCAACTGGCAGTGCGTACCCGGCATCTGGCCGAGCGCCTTGAAAATGTCAGGCTGGGCGGCGAGCCGCAGCCTCTTGAAGCCTGGATGGAAGAGCTTTACCGCCGGGTCAGTGACAAACAGACCATGGGCAGTGTGGTGGGTGAGTTGCGCATCTCCCTTGGTGAGCTTGAAAAATCGCTCGATATATTTTTTCGTAATCCGCAGGACAAAGCGGTGCTGGCCAACGTGCCGGGGCAACTGGCCCAGATGCGCGGTGTCTTGTCGGTGCTAGGCCTGGACCAGGCATCCCAGGCGGTGCTGCGTATGCGTGACAGCGTCGAGCAAATGCTGGTGACCGAAGTTGACGTGCAACTCGCCCGTTCTGCTGGTACCTTCGATCAACTCGGCAACAACCTTGGCGCGTTGAGCTTTTTGATCGACATGCTCAACTACCAGCCTGTGCTGGCGAAAAAACTCTTTGTCTACGACGAAGAAAAAGGTGAGCTCAGGCCGCTGATGGGCCGCACGCAGAAGGTCGGCGATACCGCCAGCGTCACGACTGGCGCTGACCGTTTGTCCGAACAAGTGATTTCCGTCATCAAGGATGCTGATGCCGGTGTGCTGGACAACAAGCTGACAGACAAGCTTGACATGCTGTCTGTACACGCCGCCCTGGCTGGGCAACCAGAACTTGCCAAAACGGCTCACGATGCATCCGTTGCAGTGACCGGGCATGACCGTGTTGCTGCCGCCAGCGCATTGAGCAGCCTGGTTTCTTCTGCACACCCCTTGTCGGTTGCGCCAGCAGCGCAGGCGGACGCGGTTGATTTCGAGGAAGACGATTTGCGGGGCATCTTTCTTGAGGAAGCGCGTGAAGTGGCAGGCAACGGCCAGCAGGCCATTCTGTTGCTGGCCAATGACTCCCGTGATATCAGCCAGTTAACCATTTTGCGCCGGGTTTTTCACACACTCAAAGGCAGCTCCCGCATGGTCGGCCTGAATGAGTTCGGCGAAGCCGCATGGGCGGTCGAGCAGCTTTTCAATAGCTGGCTGGCCGACCAGAAACCCGACAATGAAGCTCTGAGATCTTTTTCGGCTGAAGCGCTCACCGCTTTTTCCGGATGGATTGAAGACATCGCTGCCAACCGTGATGGCACATGGACGGCATCGACTTTCCGGGCCAGCGCAGATGTCATGCGGGAAGAAGGCCGTTGGCTGCCGCTGAAATTGCCGCTGCCCGCTGCCATAGAGATAGCCTTGCCAGTAGCCGTCTTGCCAGCAGCCGATATGCTTGATCTTGAAGCGTTTGAACTCCCCGTTCAAGACGCTCCAGTGGCTGTAGCGCCCTTGGCAGAGTCGGCCGTTGCGACTGAAACCGATTTTGACTTCGACGATTTTTTTACTGCCGACAAGCCGCAAGAGGTCGCTCTTTCCGATGCCGCATCGACTCCTGCGCAGGCAGAGCCGACCGCAGAAGAAATCAATGGCATCGACTTTGAAAGTCTGGCGGCGCTGTCTGGCCAGTTTGATGATGCGCTTGCCCAGGCTACACCCCCGGCCGCACAAAATACTGAAATTGCCGAGCTGTCGTTCGATCTGGATAACCTGGACTTCGCAGACGCATCATCTGAGTCGCCCTTGGCAGGCGCTGACGACATGTTTGATTTGTCGCAGGCAGACTTTGACAAACCGTTTCCGCAAGCAGCCGGTCAGTTGAACGCGGTTACAGAACTCGCGGACATACCCGATATTGCGGGTGCTGCAGAACCCGCCATGACCGCAAAAGTTCAAGTACCGGAAGTGGCAGATGTCCAAGTGGCAGATGCCGAGATGGCCGGGGCATCGGATGCAGCCCTCGACGACCAGATCAAGGTGATTGGTGCCTTGCGCATCGGTATCCCGCTTTACAACGTCTACCTCAACGAGGCGGACGAATGGTCTCGGCGGCTGGTCACCGAGGTGGCCGAGTGGGCCATTGAGCTGCATCAGCCCGTCGGTGACTCCGCAGTAGCGCTGGCGCATTCGCTGGCCGGCAGTTCGGCCACCGTTGGCTTTGAAGCGTTGTCGACAATAGCGCGTGCGCTTGAACACGCATTGCAGCATTCGCAAACACACTACAGCCAGAGTGTTGCGCTGGAGTATTCAAAAGTTTTTGTGGATGCATCCGAGGACATCAGACGCCTGCTGCACCAGTTTGCCGCCGGCTTTTTGAAAGAACCTGACGCTGGCGTGCTGGAACGGATTCACGGGCTTGATTTTTCTGCACCTGTGTCGGTCTCGCCCGAGGACGCGGAAGTGGCTGCGGTCGACTTCGACTTTTCTTCCGCTGCTGCGGCCGTGCCAGAACCCGCCAGGCTGGTACCTTCGGTGGCTACGATTGTCGTCGCTCCGCCCGTGCTGGTCAAGCCAACTGTTCAGTCGTTTGACGCATCTTCAACCGAAGTTTTTGCGGGTGGTGATGAAAGGCGCCGTCGAGCGCGTGCGGCCCAAGATGATGACGAGTTCGATGCGGTCGATGCCATTGACCCCGAGCTGTTCCCGATTTTTGAGGAAGAGTCCACCGAGCTGATGCCGCAACTCGGCGGTGCCCTGCGCCAGTGGTCGGCCCGGCCCGACAATGCCAGCGCACGCATGGAGGTATTGCGCGCCTTGCACACGCTCAAGGGCAGTGCGCGTCTGGTCGGGGCCATGCGCGTGGGTGAAATGGCCCACCGCATTGAATCAGAGATTGAATACCTCGGATCGGAAGCTGCGGCCAGTCAAGATTTTGAGCCACTACTAAGCCGTTTTGATGCCATGGAGCACGCCATGGATGCGTTGCGTCGGGCTGATGCCACGCAAGTTGCAATGCAATCTGTAATGCCTTCCAGCGCGCTTTCAGCGCCTTCTGCGCCTGCACCCGTGCTTAGTCCGGAAAGCGCCAAAGCGGTAGAAGCGATAGAAGCGATACAAGCAGCAGGGCCCGTTGCCGCCGCAGGCATGACAGGCATTCCTGCTGCTTCCAGTAGAGCCCTGGTTCCGGCACCACAGGCCATGGTCATGCAGTCTATCCGGCAAGCCGCTTCTGCATCCATCAGGGTGCGCTCGCAACTGCTGGACCGTATGGTGAACCAGGCCGGAGAGATCATGATTACCCGCTCGCGCCTGGAAGTTGAGCTGGGCCAGTTGCGCGGCTCGCTTGGCGACATGACCGATAACTTGAACCGCCTGCGCCAGCAACTGCGCGACATCGAGGTGCAGGCCGAAAACCAGATGCAGTCACGCCTTGCACAGGCCAAAGAAGCGCAAGCCGGGTTCGATCCGCTGGAGTTCGACCGCTTCACCCGCGTGCAGGAACTGACCCGCATGATGGCCGAGTCAGTCAATGACGTGGCGACCGTGCAGCGCACCCTGCAACGCACCATTGAGGCGACTGAAGACGATTTGATCGCCCAGGCCCGCCAGACCCGCGAGTTGCAGCGCGACCTGCTGCGTACCCGCATGGTGGAGTTTGAGGGCATCTCAGACCGCCTGTACCGCGTGGTGCGCCAGGCATCCAAGGAAAGCGGCAAACAGGTGCGACTCGACCTGCTGGGCGGCACCATCGAGATGGACCGTGGCATGCTGAACCGCATGACACCCGCGTTCGAGCACCTGCTTCGCAACTGCGTCGCGCACGGCATTGAAAGCCCGCAGGTGCGCTCGCAGGCTGGTAAAGACCCGGTAGGGCTCATCACCGTCAATCTTCGCCATGAAGGTAATGACGTGTCGGTCGAGTTCAGCGACGATGGCGCGGGCCTTGACATCCAGCGCATACGTGAAAAAGCTATTTCGCTGGGTCTTCTGACCGCCGATCAGGCATTGAGCGACCAGGAGGCCGCCAACCTTATTTTCATGGCCGGGTTTTCTACTGCCTCGCAGGTGACCGAGTTGTCGGGTCGCGGCATTGGTATGGACGTGGTGCGTGCCGAGGTCAACGCTGTTGGTGGTCGGATTGAAACCTCCAGTACACAAGGCAAAGGCACGCATTTCAAACTCGTGCTGCCCTTGACCACGGCGGTGACGCAGGTGGTGATGCTGCGCGCCGGTAGTCTGTCAGTGGGCGTGCCTGCCAATGTGGTGGAAATCGTCAGGCGCGCCACTGCCAAGGAGTTGCAGCAGGCCTACAACACAGGCTCGTTTGATGTTGGCGGCGAGGCCGTGCCCTTCTTCTGGTCGGGCGCATTGCTGCAGTCGTCGCATCAAAGCAGGCAAGCGCAGTCCAAAACAACGCCAGTGGTTATTTTTCGTAGTGCTGCCCAGCGTATTGCCTTGCACGTCGATGAAGTGCTGGGTAACCAGGAGGTGGTGGTTAAAAACCTCGGGCCGCAACTCTCGCGCCTGCCGGGTCTGGCTGGCATGTCGGTGCTGGCCTCGGGCGCTGTTGTGCTGATTTACAACCCCGTGGTACTGGCCTCGATATATGGCCAGCAAGCCCGGGCGCTGAGTGCCGACAAAGCCGAGCCGCACATGCTGGAGTCCGCCCAGGCGGATGCGCCAAAGACACCGGTCTTGATGACTTCGATGACTTCGACTATGCAGGCGCCACTCATTCTGGTGGTCGATGACTCCATTACCGTGCGCCGCGTGACCCAGCGCCTGTTGCAGCGCGAAGGCTATCGCGTGGCGATGGCTGCCGACGGTCTGCAGGCGCTTGAGCGTTTGCAGGAAGAACGCCCCGCCGTCGTGCTGTCAGATATCGAAATGCCGCGTATGGACGGGTTTGACCTGGCACGCAACATTCGCGGCGATGCGCGCTTGAGCGATTTACCCATCATCATGATTACCTCGCGCATTGCCGAGAAGCACCGCGAACATGCCAAAGAGCTTGGCGTAGACCACTATCTTGGCAAACCATACTCGGAAGAAGAGTTGATGAGCTTGGTGCGGCATTATTGCAGTCTTTAAGTGGCTTCTTGAGTATGAAAAGTGTCTGAAACGCCCTGAAAACGGGCGTAAAAAGCTACTAAAAACATAGCAACTCCTGCTCGCTGCTCAGGTTTTTTTCACCACCGCATAGCGCTTCAGGGTGAATGCACGCGCTTCGTTGTGCTGGACGATGGGCATCGGGTAGTTGCCCTCAGGTGGACTGCCCAGCCGCACATCGGCAGCGGCCAGTTCCAGCGGTTTCGCCAGCCAGGGACTATGCAGGGCCGGGGTTGGCAGTTTCGCCAATACCGGCATATAGCGGCGTATGAACTTGCCATCAGGGTCAAATTTTTCGCTCTGGCTGACCGGGTTGAAAATCCTGAAATAAGGCTGCGCATCGCAGCCGCTGCTGGCTGCCCACTGCCAGCCACCGTTGTTAGATGCCAGATCAAAGTCATTGAGCTTCTCAGCAAAATACCTCTCACCCCAGCGCCAGTCCAGCCCGAGGTCTTTGGTCAAAAAACTGGCGACCACCATGCGCAGTCGGTTGTGCATATAGCCCGTCTGGTTGATCTGCGCCATGGCTGCATCCACCAGCGGGTAACCGGTGCGGCCCTCGCACCAGGCGTCAAAAACAGCCTGCGCTTGTTGCCCGCTTTCCCAGGCGATGCGGTCGTATTCTGGCTTAAAGGCTTCCTGTGCAACATACGGAAAGTTGCTCAGAATCTGCGCATAAAAATCGCGCCAGATCAGCTCGCTTAACCAGACCGTAGCACCTGTGCTGCCTTTACTCTGTTGCTCAAGTGCCAGCCCGGCCAGCTTGCGAATGGACACCGTGCCAAAGCGCAAATGAACTCCCAGGTAACTAGGCCCTTTGACTGCCGGAAAGTTTCGCGTCTCGCCGTAATACTTCATGCGGCCTACAAACTCGTCAAACAGCGCTTCACCACCAGTGCTGCCCAGCGGAATTTCTAAAGCCTGCAAGTTGGTTTTTTCAAATCCGATGCTGGCCAGCGTGGGCACGCCAAGTGGGTGATTGGCAGGCCGTGGGGCCAGTGCAGCCCCAAATTTTTCAACCGGGTAGGGCTTGAGATAAAAACCGTCATCGGTGAGCACCTTTTTAAACCACGCATTTTTGTAAGGCGTGAATACGCTGTAAGGCCTGGCGGCCAGCGTCAGCACCTCGCAACGCTCGAAGATAACGTGGTCTTTAAAGGTGTGAAAGACCACACCGTCGGCTTCAAGCAGGGCACCCACTTTGGCATCCCGGCTCAATGCCTGCGGTTCGTAATCGTGATTGGTGAAGACGGCGCGTACGCTCAATGTTGTCGCAAGTCGCGCAACGGTATCGCTGGCCACGTCGTGGACAACGATCAGGCCAGCGCCCATGCCCCCGTGCCTGTCGGCGAGCAGGCGCAGTTGCTCGTCAAGGTCAATCAGCGACTCGCGGATGAACTCTACCCTGCGGTCGACTTTCGGTAGGCTGTCCAGGATGTCCCGGTCAAATACAAAAAGGCAATGCACCTGTTCGCAGGATTTGAGCGCGTGGTGCAAAGCCGCATTGTCGGAAGCGCGCAAGTCGCGCCTAAACCACATCAGGCCGGTCGAGTATTTTTTGGGCATGGGCCTTATGGTATCGAATGCTATTCCGAAGCAGGCGAGTGCGCGTAAAATCACGCGATGCCCCTCGATTCAGACCCGATCAACCTGACGCACCATTTCCTGATCGCCATGCCGGGCCTTGATGATGAGACCTTTGCAAAAAGTGTGATCTACATGTGTGAACACTCGGGTCGCGGTGCTTTGGGGCTGGTCATCAACAAGCCGAGCGATATCAACCTTAAAAATCTTTTCGACAAGGTCGAATTGCCACTCACCCGTGAAGACCTCACCACCTCGCCTGTCTTCCATGGCGGTCCAGTCCAGCCCGAGCGCGGCTTTGTGCTGCACGAGTGCATGATGCCCGGTAACGAGTCGGTTTACGCCTCGACCATGACGATTCCTGGCGGGCTTGAGATGACGACATCCAAAGACGTGCTGGAGGCGCTGTCAATCGGTGCCGGACCGAAGAAAGTGTTTATATCGCTGGGCTATTCTTCATGGGGCGAGGGCCAGCTCGAATCTGAAATTTCCGACAACAGCTGGCTCACGGTTGCGGCTGATCCAGCGGTTATTTTTGATACACCGGTTGAGCAGCGCTACAGCGCAGCGTTGATGTTGCTCGGTTTAGAAAGCTGGATGCTGTCACCCGTGGCTGGCCACGCATGAGCGTGGGTGAAGCCCCCATTCAGGCCAATGGCCTTCAAACCTTTCTTGCATTCGATTTTGGCCTCAAGCGTTGCGGCGTAGCCACCGGCAACCGGCTGACCCGCACCGCAACACCGCAAGCTACGATTGCCACCGTTGGCGACGCGCGCTTTGCCGCCATTGAGCAAAAGCTTAAAGAATGGCAACCCGATGCGCTGGTTGTCGGTGTACCGTTTCATCCCGACGGCGCAGCCCATGAAAACACCGTGCGTGCGCAAAAATTTGCCCGCCAGTTGCGAGGCCGCTTTGACCTGCAGGTGTTTGAGGTCGATGAGCGCTACAGCACGACAGAGGCCATCTCCAGCGGTGCGCCTGAGCTGGATGCTGCTTCAGCCTGCATAATTCTGGAGCAGTTTTTAAGGAGTCTTCCATGAGTGGTTCTGTTGGCGGCAATATCGGTGGATTGAGCCTTGATGCAGAAGCGCTGTACCGCGACCTGCTTCGCAACATGCAGCAACTGGCTGCAACCCACGCAGCAACCTTTGGCGCGCCACCCTTGCTGGTGGGCATTGCATCAGGCGGTGCCTGGCTGGCAGAGCGACTGCAGGCTGACCTGAAACTTGCTGGCAAACCGGGCACACTGTCGTCCGCCATGCACCGGGACGATTTCGCCAAACGCGGCCTGGCATCCGGTGGTCAAACCCTGCTGCCTTTTGACGTGAACGGTGCGCACCTGGTCGTAGTTGATGACGTGCTCTACACCGGACGCACGCTGCGCGCGGTGCTCAATGAACTGTTCGATTACGGCCGTCCGGCCAGCGTCAAACTGGTCGTACTGGTGGACCGTGGTGGCCGTGAGTTGCCGGTGCAGCCCGATCTGGCGATTGCACGCATTACCCTGCCCGCATCGCAAAGCCTGGATCTCGCGCGTGCGGAAAATGGCCAGTTCAGTTTTCAGGTGCAGGATCGATAAGTGGGTTATTGGGGTCAGACCCCAAAAACCCAGCGAATAAAAATTCAAGGAGCTTGAAACGTGTTCTACCGACGAAATCCGCAACTCAATAAAAACGGCGAGCTGATTCATTTGCTGTCCATCGAGGGGCTGCCCAAAGCC